>JAEHDO010000534.1 GCA_016880375.1 Betaproteobacteria bacterium
GAAGCGGAAGCCGCGGCCTGGTACCGCAAGGCGGCCGAGCAGGGCGATGCCAAGGCGCAGTACATGCTTGCCAACCTGCTGGCGAACGGCATCGGCGTCGGGAAGGACCTCGTCCAGTCGCGCTTCTGGCTGGAACTCGCCGCCGCACAGGGCCATCCCGATGCGAGAAGGATCCTCGACCAGGCCAGGCGTGCGTCGCGGCCGGCACCGGCGCCGACCCCCGCAGAGAGCAAGTAATCACCCCGGGTGCGCATGCTGCACCGCGTCTTTATTCCGCAACAAAGCCGGCGTAGGCTGGACTCCTGAAAAGCTTCAGGAGGAGACGGCCATGGCTAGCGCAAAACCGATCGGCAACCTCGCCGAATGCTACGCCAACGCCCTCGCCATCGAGCGCGAGGCGTCGGCGCGCAGCGTGCAGTTCGCGGATTACCTCGAGGATCACGGCGAACAGGCGACGGCGGACCTGTTCCGCAAGCTGGCGCGCTTCGAGCAACAGCATGTCGAGGAACTCGAGCGCCGCTCCAGCGGCATGCCGCTGCCCGCCCTGCGGCCCTGGGAATTCAGCTGGCTCGACGACGCACCGGCCGAACAGGTCGACCATGAGTTCATCTTCCACCTGATGACCCCGCATGACGCGCTCACCATCGCCCTCGGCGCCGAGAAGCGCGCCCAGGCGCTCTACGAGCAGGCCATCTCGGCGAGCGACGATCCGGAAGTGAAGCGGCTGGCGCGCGAACTCGCCGGCGAGGAAATGGAGCACATCGCCTGGATCGAGGAAGCCCTGCGCAAGGCCCCGCGCCCGCTCGTCTCGGAAGCCGATTTCGAGCAGCTGTTCAATGCGGCTTCTTCGCCGCATTGATGAAGGCCACCGGGAACACCACTTCCGCCGCCGCGTGCTTCTGCGGCGCGTTTTCGTAATCCGGCATGTGCGGCGCGGCGCTGCCCGAGGCCGACATCAGCTTGCCGATCAATATCTGGATCTGGTCGGAGAACCAGTCCTCCTCGAAGCGCGTCGGCAGGAAGCGCAATTCCCTGACGCGGTCGGGGATATCCCCCGCCTCGATGATGTCATCCGCCGCGTAGGCGCCGGAGAAGAAGCGCCCGGCGAGGAAGCGCATGAAATGGCCGCCCTTGCCGTCCGCCGTCAGCACGAAAACGCGCGCGCCGGACGGCGCTTCGTCGTCCTCCTCCTCGAATACCGGATGCACGGCGAAGGCTGCCGCGTTGCGCTGCACGACGTAGTGGACGGCCTCGTCGTAGGAAAGGCGGTTGTCCTCGACCATGGGCGGGTCGTTGTCAGGGTTATTGGCGGTCATTGTGGTTCTCTGTTCCTTGGGGAAGGAATACCCTAGCAGCCCGCCCGTGCCTGTGGCAAGCTGGCTTTTCTCTGCGGCAATTCAATTTCCAAATGTACGACAAGAAGCAGCCCGTCATCGCCATCCACGGCGCGCGCCAGAACAACCTGAAGAACCTCAGCCTCGACATCCCCACCGGCCAGCTGGTCATCGTCACCGGCGTCTCCGGCTCGGGCAAGTCCTCGCTGGTCTTCGACACGCTCTACGCCGAGGGCCAGCGCCGCTACGTCGAGACCTTCTCGCCCTACGCGCGGCAGTTCCTCGACCGCATGGACAAGCCGCAGGTCGACCGCATCGACGGCATCCCGCCGGCCATCGCCATCGACCAGACCAATCCGGTGCGCACCTCGCGCTCCACCGTCGGCACCATGACGGAGCTGAACGACCACCTCAAGCTGCTCTACGCGCGCGGGGCAAGGCTTTTCTGCCGCGGCTGCGGCCAGCCGGTGCGGCGCGACACGGCCGAGAGCATCCACGCCGCTATAGTCAGTCGCTGCGACACGGCGAACGATCCGCGCCTCGTCGTCGCCTTCCCGGTAGATATTCCGCACAACTTCGGCGAGGCGGAGGTGCTGCGCCTGCTCGAGGCACAGGGCTACACGCGCATCCACGCCCACCGCGGCAAAACGCTCGAGGTGGTGCAGGACCGCTTCCGCCTCTCCGGCGCAGAGCGCGCCCGCGTCGTCGAGGCGCTGGAGGCCGCGTTGCGCGTCGGCCAGGGGCGCGTCGCCATCCATCCGCTCGGCGAGGACGGCGCGCCGCTCACGCCGTGGAAATTCTCCACCGACCTGCACTGCGCCGACTGCGACATCCACTACGCCGAGCCGACGCCGTCGAGCTTCTCCTTCAACTCGCCGCTCGGCGCCTGCGAGAGCTGCCGCGGCTTCGGCCGCATCATCGGCGTCGAC
>JAEHDO010000108.1 GCA_016880375.1 Betaproteobacteria bacterium
GCACGCCATGGCGCGCCGCATGCTCGCGCAGCGGCGCCTCTTCCGGCCCGCCCAGCTTGATGTCGTACGCCACGACATTCGCCACGCCACGCGCGCGCAAGTCCTCGGCGAGGATGCGCCCGACCTCGCCGTAGCCGACGAGGCCGATGGTCCACTCGAGCGGGTTGGCTGGCAGGCTAGGCATTTCCGCTCATTACCCTCTTCCCCGGCCCCTCTCCCGCGAGCGGGAGAGGGGTGCAAGCTCCCTCGCCCCGCATGCGGGGAGCGGGCTGGGGAGAGGGGCAATAAATAACCGTCATCAGTCGATGTACTTCAATCCGGCCTTGTCCAGCGCCTCGCGCATGGAATACATGTCGAGGCCCAGCTCGCCGGCCGCCAGGCGCTTGCGCTTGCCAGCCTCGTTCGCCTCGCGCGCCGCGGCCGCGACGGCCGCCTGCTGCGCGATTGCCGCCGGCACCACCACCACGCCGTCGTCGTCGGCAACGACCACATCGCCGGGATTCACCAGCGCCCCGGCGCACACCACCGGGATGTTCACCGAGCCGAGCGTGGCCTTGATGGTGCCCTTGGCGCTGATGCACCTGCTCCAGACCGGGAAGCCCATGGCGGTAAGGTCCTTCACGTCGCGCACGCCGGCATCGATGACGAGGCCCCGCGCGCCGCGGGCGCGGAAGCTCGTCGCCAGCAGGTCGCCGAAGAAGCCGTCGGTGCACCCGGCGCTGAGGGCGGCGACGACCACGTCGCCCGGCTGCAGCTGCTCGGCGACGACGTGCATCATCCAGTTGTCGCCGGGATGCAGCAGCACGGTGACGGCGGTGCCGCACAGGTGTGCGCCGGCATAGATCGGCCGCATGTGGGGCTGCATCAGGCCGACGCGGCCCATCGCCTCGTGGAGGGTGGCGACGCCGTACTGCGACAGTTTGTCGACGGCGGCCCGGTCGGCGCGAACGATGTTGCGCTTGACGATGCCGAGGTTGTTCATGCTCATGCTCATTTCCCCTTTGCTTTCAGCGCCGCATCCAGGCGCGGGTAGACGCGGCGGGCGTTGCCTTCGTAGACCTTGTAGCGGTCGGCGTTGCTGAGGTTCAGGGTCGCCTCGATGTAGCGTTTGGTATCGTCGAAGTTGTGGCCGGTCTCGGGGTCGATGCCCTTGACGGCGCCGATCATTTCCGAGGCGAAGAGGATGTTGTCCACCGGAATCACCTTCGTCAGCAGGTCGATGCCCGGCTGGTGGTAGACGCAGGTATCGAAGAAGACGTTGTTCAGCAGGTGGTCGCGCAACAAGGGCTTCTTCAGCTCCTGCGCCAGGCCGCGGTAGCGGCCCCAGTGGTAGGGCGCGGCGCCGCCGCCGTGCGGGATGACGAACTTGAGGTCCGGGAAGTCCTTGAACAGGTCGCCCTGGATCAGCTGCATCACCGCCGTGGTGTCGGCGTTGATGTAGTGCGCGCCGGTGGTGTGGAAGCAGGCGTTGCAGGAAGTCGACACGTGGATCATCGCCGGGATGCGGTGCTCGACCATCTTCTCGTAGATCGGGTACCAGTGGCGGTCGGTCAGCGGCGGCGAGGTCCAGTGGCCGCCCGAGGGGTCGGGGTTGAGGTTGATGCCGACGAAGCCGTAATCCCTGACGCACTTCTCCAGCTCGGGGATGCAGGTTTTCGGATCGACCCCGGGCGACTGCGGCAGCATCGCCGCGCCGATGAAGTTGTCGGGGAAGAGCTGCGAGACGCGATAGCACAGCTCGTTGCAGATCGCCGCCCAGGTGGAACTGACTTTGTAATCGCCGATGTGGTGGGCCATGAAGCTGGCGCGCGGCGAGAAGACGGTGAGGTCGGAGCCGCGCTCCTTCATTTTCTTCAGCTGGTTGGTCTCGATGGACTCGCGCAGCTCGTCGTCGCCGATCTTCAGCTCGGACGCCTTCGGCATCAGCGCCGGATCCTTGATGCCGGCGCTCAGTGCTGTAATTTGGCGGTTGCGCCACTCCTCCAGCGCCTTGGGCGCGGTGGTGTAGTGGCCGTGGCAGTCGATGATCATGAATTTGACTCCTGGGATATTGATTAGGCCGGGTCCATGCCGTGGCGCTGCTTGGCGTCCGCGGCGGCGGGCGAATGCATGAATTCGATCAGTGCACGCACGGCCTCGGGCTGCTCCGAGGCGGCGCAGAGGCCGGCCGAGAAGGTGGACACGATCTCGCAGCCGGGCGGCATCGGGCCGAGCACGGCGATGCCGGGCAGGTTCATCATTTCGCTCAATTGCTGGAAGCCGAGCTCGACCTCGCCCTTGGCCACCAGGTGGCCCACCGGCACGCCGGGTGGCGCCTGAACGATGCGGCCGCGGATGGCGTCGGCGAGGCCCCAGCGCTCGAACAGTTTCAGCAGCGCCGTGCCGCTCGGGCCGGTGGAGTGGCCTATCGTGCGCGCAGCCAGAACGGCGCGTTTCAGCGCTTCCTCGGACGACACATCCGGACGCGCGCTGCCAGCGCGCACTGCGATCGCCACGCCCGAGCGCACCAGGCCGGTCTTGCTGTCGGCGAGCACCTGCCCGCCGGCGATCAGCCGGTCGAGCGCATCGGCATCGAGCACCACCACGTCGAACGGTTCACCGGCCTGCACCCGCTTCGCCGCATCCACGCCGCCGACCGACTCGAAAACAGCTTCGACGCCGCTGCGCGCCCTCCAGGCGCCGGCGAGTTCGGCCAGCACCAGGCGCGTTGCCATGGAGGAAATGCCGGTGATGCGGGTTCTCATGGGTGGCGATTCTCCCAGCCAGCCCGGCTCCCGCCAAGGCGCGGGACACGCTAGCAGCTATCGCGCTTTGTTATAGGAAGCGCCAGGCAGCAATGCCGGACCGGCCGCGGCCACGACCAGTTCGTGCAGCATGCGGAAGACGTGTTTCGACAACGGCGTCGCCGGCTTGTGCGCGGAAACCGCCAGGCACAGGGTGCAGGTCAGGCGCGGCTCCACCAGCGGCCTCAGGCGGAAGGCCTGGGCCGCGCCGGAAGCGGCCAGCGCAGAGGGCGTCAGCACGGCATGGCCATGCCCGGCGCGCACCAGGTCGAGGATCGACTGCACGCTGGAAACTTCGAGGGCGACGCTCAGCTTGTGGCCGGCAAGCGCGGCCTTGGCTTCAAGCAGCTTGCGGATGGCGTGGCTGCGCTCCGGCATGATGAGCGGGAAGTGCATCAATTCCTCCAGCTTCACCGTGTCCCGGAAACTGACTTTCCTGCCGGATTTGCCTGGGGCCGGGCTGACCAGCCCCAGCGGCTCCTCCAGCACCGGCGTTACCTCCAGCGCCGAATGCGGCTCCGGGTTGTGCAGCAGGCCGAGGTCGACGCGGCCGGTCGATATCCATTCCGCCAGGTGCGCCGACAGCCCCTCGACGATGGCCAGACGCGCCTTCGGCAGCGCGCGGCGGAAGCCTTCCACCAGCGGCAGGGTCAATAGCCGTCCCATGCTCGGCGGCAGGCCGACGACGATGCGCCCGGCCGGCTCGTCGCGGTTGGCCTCGATGTCCTCGCGTACGCGCGACACCAGCTGCAGGATGCCAACGCTGTGGTCGAACAGGCGCTTGCCGGCTTCCGTCAGCACCACGCCGCGGCCGTTGCGCATCAGCAGCGTGACGTGCAGGTCAGTCTCCAGCAGTCGCACCTGTCGCGACAAGGCCGGCTGGGCGATGTTGAGGATCACCGCCGCCTTGCTGAAGCTGCCCAGCTCGGCGACGGCGACGAAGTATTCGAGCTGCTTGAGGTTCACTGAAAGCGGCCCGGGCGGGCCTCCCATAACAATTCGCAATAACTAATGGTACCAGCACCGTGCCGGGATGGGAGACCGTCAGAAGAAGCGGGCGATCATCGGATAAACCGTGGCGACAAGGATTGCTGCGATTGCCGCGTAAACCAGGTGATAGAGCTCGAAGCGATAACCCGGCGCAGACAATTCCGCCCAGTGCCTTTCACAGAGGCAGGCACTGGTGGGTTGCCGCGGATGTGCGCCGACATGCCCGGGTGCCTGACAAAAATCACACGGGCCGCATGAGGTGCGGGGCGATTCCAGCGGGTGTTCCCGGTTCCACTGACTGCAGTATTCGCATTCGGCATGCATCCGAAGACCGGCCCCGGCTACGCTTCCCGCCTCTGCCACGACTGCACCGAAGGCCGCGCCCATTGCGTTTGCACGTAGTGCCGGAGGCTTTCCGGCACGGGGTCGCCGTTGGCGACGAGGCGGTTGAGCGTGAGGGCGAGCT
The DNA here is from genome assembly GCA_016880375.1 of Betaproteobacteria bacterium. Classification (GTDB taxonomy): domain Bacteria; phylum Pseudomonadota; class Gammaproteobacteria; order Burkholderiales; family Rhodocyclaceae; genus Desulfobacillus. The sequence continues at coordinate 4,240 of JAEHDO010000108.1, forward strand.
CGGTGTCGGCGATGCACCAGTCGTCGAAGAGGTTCACGGCATCCTCGCCGAGCAGGCTGGCGGCGACGTGCACCAGCTTGTTGGCGGCGGCACGGCCAGCCTCGGAGAGAGGCTTCGGCGAGGGTTCGCGGAAGATCACGGTGGTCGGCCGTTCTTCACGCAGGGCCGTCAGGTCGCTGCGGAGCCAGGCCTGGATCTGGCGGGCGCGGGCGCGCTGCTGCGCGCCGGCCGGGTACAGCGGCGGGTGCGCCGGGGCGGGAAAAACGTCTTCGAGATATTCGATGATCGCCGACGATTCGGCCAGGGCGAAATCGCCGTGCACCAGCGCCGGCACCTTGCCAGTGAGCGTGAGGCGTTCGTATCCGGCTTCGCGGTGCTGCTTGGCCGCGAGGTCTACTGTCTTCAGCGCGAAGGCCAGCCGCTTTTCCTTGAGGGCCACGAAGGCCCACATGGCATAGGGACTGACGTAGTTGCTGTCGATGTAGAGGATGATCTGGTCTTCCATGGTGTCTCCGGTTCCGCTGCGAATGCCGCATGCGGCTGAAAAATGAAATCTGCATTGACGGGGGTACGGCGGGATAGGATACTTCCGATCGCGCCAAAGAGCACATGGCTCCCTGTTTGGTGACTAGGCACAAGAAGCGCGGCCGATCCAGCGGACCCGCCCGGATTTTATCCATTCCTATTCACAAGGAGAGCATTGCTATGAGCATCAAGATGGCCACGTGGCTGAACGGCAACGGCGCGCAACCGGAGCAGGTCCCTTACTCGCAGCGGCGCATGGCCGGCTCCGGCCTGTTCGGCGGCGCCGACCGGACCCAGAACTGGTTCCACTTCCCCATCACCACCCCCGTGATTGTCGAGGACAAGCGCTTGCAGCTGACGCGCGTCTTCGTCCATTACCGGCTGCGTTACTGCAACCTGCGCGACTTGCATGTTTACGATGGACGCTTCAGGGTGACCGATTTCCCGGTCGCCATTGCGCCGCAGGTCCACGCCATCAACGGCCAACTGCTGCCTCCAGCCGATCACGCCCCCGACGATTTCATCGAAGGGACGACGATGTTCACTCTCGCCAGCCCCACGGAAATCAAGCAGGGGCTTGGCATTTCGGTGCACGCCTCTTTCAATTCGGAGATCATCGACGGCTCCGGCGTTCCCAACCTGAGGCATCTGGGCTCGGTCGAGTTCTACTCCGCCGGCGCGGACTGGACATGAGGGAAAGGCCGGCCCACCGCGAGTTCAGCGCCGTTGCCGCAGCTCGCGCCGCAGCACCTTGCCGACGTTGCTCTTCGGCAGTTCGTCGATGAACTCGACGCAGTGCGGCACCTTGTAGGCGGTGAGCGACTCGCGGCAGTGGGCGATCAGCGCCGCGGCGGTGAGGGCCGGATCCTTCTTCACGACGTACAGCTTCACCGCCTCGCCGGTGGCGTCGTCGGGAACGCCAACGGCCGCCGCCTCGAGCACCTGCGGGTGCATGGCGACCACCTGCTCGACCTCGTTCGGATAAACATTGAAGCCGGAGACAAGGATCATGTCCTTCTTGCGGTCGACGATGCGAACGAAGCCGCGGGCGTCGATGGCGGCGACGTCGCCGGTGCGCAGGTACCCGTCCGGCGTCATGACGCGGGCGGTTTCGTCGGGGCGGTTCCAGTAACCCTGCATCACCTGCGGCCCGCGCACGCACAGCTCGCCGGGGGCGTCGAGCGGCACTTCCCGGCCGTCCTCGTCGCGGATCGAGATGTCGGTCGACGGCACCGGCAGGCCGATGGAGCCGTTGTAGCCCTGGATGTCGAGGGGATTGCAGGTAACGGTGGGTGAGCATTCGGTGAGGCCGTAGCCCTCGCACAGCGGCACGCCGGTGATCTGCTGCCAGCGCTCGGCGACGGCCCGCTGCACGGCCGCGCCGCCGCCGATGGCGAAGCGCAGCTTGCTGAAGTTAACCTTCGGGAAGTCCGGATCGTGCACCAGGCTGTTGAAGAGGGTATTCACGGCCGGCAGGGCGACGAAGCGGTACTTGGCCAGCACCCTGACGAAGGCCGCCGTGTTGCGCGGATCGGCCACCAGGACGTTCACCCCGCCGCGCGTAAGGTGGCCGACGGCCGAGCCGAGCGCAAAGATGTGGTAGAGCGGAATGGCGGTGATGAGGACGAACTCGTCCTCCGGGTCGACGAAGGGATCGCTCCACACCTTGCCCTGGCGGGCGTTGGCGAGCAGGTTGCGGTGGCTGAGCATGGCGCCCTTGGAGACGCCGGTGGTGCCGCCGGTGTATTGCAGGAAGGCGATATCCTCGGAGGCCACTTTCACCGGCTCGAAGCGCGCGGCGGCGCCCTGCGCCAGCATGGCGTCGAAGTTCACGGCGCCGTGCAGGAAGAACCGCGGCACCATCTTCTTCACCCGCCGCACGACGAAATGCGCGAGGTGCTTCTTCGGGAAGCCGAGCAGGTCGCCGACGCCGGTGACAACGACGTGGCGGACCGGCGTGCAGGCAACGGCCTTCTCCAGCACGTGCGCCATGTTCTCGAGGATGAAGATGGCCTCGGTCCCGGAATCGACGAGCTGGTGCTCCAGCTCGCGGGCGGTGTACAACGGATTGACGGTGACCACGACATAGCCGGCGCGCAGCGCGCCGAGCAGGCAAACCGGGAACTGCAGCAGGTTCGGCAGCATCAACGCGACGCGGCTGCCCTGGGGCAGCATCAGCACGGACTGCAGGTAGGCGGCGACGTTGCGCGAAAGGGCGTCCAGCTGGCGGTAGGTCATGCTTACGCCGGTCGCGCCGCTGACGAAGGCGACGCGATCGGGGTAATCGCGCGCGCTGGCCTCGAACTTCTCGCCGATGGAGTGGAGGTCGTCGACCCCGATTTCGTGCGGCACGCCGGGGGAGTAGCTTTTCAGCCAGATCTTTTCCATGGTCAATCTCCAGCCTCAGCGCCGCTCGCGCACCACAAAGGGCTCCACCAGCGCTTCCTGCACGGAGGGCGGCCGGTTGCGCGCCTGCGTGAAGTTGGTATTCCAGACGTCGGCGTTGGCGAGGTCGGCGCCGGCCATGTCGGCCTCCTTGAACACCGCGAAGCGCAGGGTGGCGCCGAGCAGCTTGGTGCCGACCAGTCTGGCGCCGGAGAAGTCGGCATTCTCGGCGGCGGCGCCGGTGAGGTCGGCGCCGGAGAGGTCGGTGCCGACCAGTTTCGCCCCGGAGAGCACGCCGCGGAAGGCATAGCAGCCGCGCATCGAGCCGCCGGAGAGGTCGATGCCCTCCATCAGGATGTCCTTGAGTTGGGCGCCGGCAAAGTCAGCCCGCACGGCACGGGTGTTGATGAGGTTGGCGCCGAAGAGGTTGGCGCCGCCGAAGCGACCGTCGGAAACATCGGCATCGTCGAAGATGGCGTGGAAGAGGTCGGCGTTGCGGAAATCCGCGGCTTTCAGGCTCGCCTTGCTGAAAATGCCCCACTTGACGTTGGCTCCGCGGAAGTCGGCTTCGTCGAGGCGCGCCTTGCGGAAATCGGCGTTTTCCATCTTGGCGCCGGCAAAGCGGGCGCCGCGCAGGTCCTTGCCGGCCAGCTTAGCGCGCGACCAGTCGCAGGCGGACAGGTCGGTGCGCGCTGCCGGGCGCTTGCAATCGCCGGCAGGCAGGTCGGCGGCCCGTGCGGCCAGCGGTACGGCGCCCAGCAAGGCAATCAGGCAGGCGGTCTTCATCGTCCCCTCCCCCTTGTCCATACGGCTTTCTTGTTTACAGCATCATAAACACTTTGCCGGATATTTCCATTAGGATGGCTGCCGCCCATAACCATAATAACCGCTGCCAGATGCCGCTGTTCGCCGTCACCGTCTTCCTCTCGGCCTTCCTGCTGTTCCAGATCCAGCCGATGGTGGCGAAGATGATCCTGCCCTGGTTCGGCGGCTCGTCGTCGGTGTGGAGCACCTGCATGGTGTTCTTCCAGGCCGAGCTGCTGCTGGGCTACCTCTATGTGCACTGGCTGCACGAGACGCTGGCGCCGCGGCGGCAGACGCTGGTGCACATCGCGCTGCTGCTGCTGAGCCTGGCCACCCTGCCGGTGGCGGCCGATCCCTCGTGGAAGGAGACGGCGCAGGCGCACCCCACCCTGAATGTGCTCGGCGTCCTCGCCACGGCGGTCGGCCTGCCCTACCTGCTGCTGTCGACCACCGGCCCGCTGATGCAGGCCTGGTATGCGCGCGCCTTCGCCGGCGTCATGCCCTACCGGCTCTACGCCCTGTCGAACCTGGCCTCGATGCTGGCGCTGCTCAGCTACCCGGTGCTGGTGGAGCCCTTCCTGGCGGTGCAGGGGCAATCGTGGATGTGGTCGGCGGGCTACGCGCTCTTCGTCATCGCCTGCGGCGCGACGGCATGGCGCACATGGCGGCTGGTGTCGCCCGAGCGCGAGAAGACCGTTGCGGCGGCGACGAACGATGTGCCGCGCCCGACCTGGCGCGACTGCCTGCTGTGGGCGGGCCTGGCGATGACGGCCTCGACGCTGCTGCTGGCGATGACGCGCCACCTGACGCAGGACGTCGCCCCGGTGCCCTTCCTCTGGGTGCTGCCGCTCGCCCTCTACCTGCTCAGCTTCATCCTCTGCTTCGACGCGCCGCGCTATTACGTGCGCCCGCTGTTCCTTGCCGCCCTGCCCTTCGCCTTCTATGGCCTCGACCGCATCATGGACGAGGGCATGGCGGTGCCGGCGATGATCGCCCTGATCTCGACCTCGCTATTCGTCTTCTGCATGGTGTGCCACGGCGAGCTGGTGCGGCGCAAGCCGCATCCACGCCACCTGACGCTGTTCTACCTGATGCTCTCGCTCGGCGGCGCCCTGGGCGGGATGTTCGTCGGCCTGCTGGCGCCGGCAGTTTTCGTCGCCTACTTCGAGCTGCCCATCGGCCTCTTCCTCTGCGCGCTGCTGGTGGTCGTCGTGCTGTGGCGGGAGCTGCGCCCGCTCTGGCGCATCCTGCTGCTGCTGGCGCTGTGCGGCTACGGTTTCCGGCTCGGCGAGGTATCGAATGAATTCGTCGACGGCTACCATGTCGTCGTGCGCAATTTCTACAGCCAGTTGCGTGTCTCGGAGAAAAACGACGACCCTCCGGGCCCGAAGCGCGTCATGGTGCACGGGCGCATCAACCACGGCGAGCAATACCTGGCCGAGGAACACCGCCGCACGCCGACCACCTACTACTGCCACGAATCCGGTGTCGGTCGCGCCCTCTTCGCCCTGTCGCAGGAGCGGCCGCTGAAGCTCGGCATGGTCGGCCTCGGCGCCGGCACGCTCGCCGCCTACGGCCGCGCCGGCGACGAACTGCGCATCTACGAGATCAACGACCAGGTGCTCGACCTGGCGCGCAGCCAGTTTTCCTACCTGGCCGACTCGCCGGCGCGCATCGTGCCGGTGCTGGGCGACGGCCGCCTGATGCTGGAGCGCGAGCCGGACCAGGGCTTCGACCTGCTGGCGATGGACGCCTTCTCCGGGGACTCGATCCCGGCGCACCTGCTGACGCTGGAGGCCATGCAGACCTACCTGCGCCACCTCAAGCCGGACGGCATCCTCGCCGTGCACATCACCAACCGCTACCTCGACCTGAAGCCGGTGATGGCTGCCGCCGCCAGGCACCTCGGCAGGACGGCGCTGCTTTACGCGCTTGAACCCGACAAGAATGACGACTTTTGCTATTCCACGGACTGGGTGCTGATCATGCGCCCGGAGCGGGCCAAGGCGCTGCCGCTGGTGATGAACGACGGCGAGCCGCTGGAAGTGCGGCCGGGCTTCCGGCCGTGGACGGACAGCTTCTCGAACCTGTTCAGCGTATTGAAATAGCGGGGTCACACCCCGCCGAGGGATTCCTCGATGTGCCGCACCAGTTCGATCAGGCGCGGACGCGCCTCGTTCATGAGGAACTCCGGCGAAAGGGTGAAGGCCGGGCCGCCGCAGTTGATGGACATCGGCGGCATGGCCGGGCCGGGCCGGAAGGCGACGGCGATGGCGTTGACGTCCTTCTGCCAGCCGCCGAAGGAGCAGCAGCAGCCCAGTTCCCCGTACTCCTGCAGCCCCTTCTCGATGCCTTCGCGGATCTTCGGCCAGGCAAACTCGTCGAGTTCCCTGATGCGGTCCATCAGCTCGTGGCGCTCGCCGCCGGAGGTGGCCGCAAGGTAGGCGCGACCCATGGCGGTGGTGGCGAGCGGGATGTGCGAGCCGACATCGAGGCTGATGGTGATGGCCGACTGGCTGCGGCAGTGCTCGACGTAGATCATGCTGAGGCGGTCGCGCGTGCCGAGCGACACTGCCGCGCCGGTGAAATCCGCCAAGTCCTGCATCAGCGGCCGCGCCAGCTGGCGCACGTCGAGGCGCGCCAGCATCTTGCTTCCGAGCGCCAGCGTGGCGGTTCCGAGGCGGTACTTGCCGGAGTCCTCGTCGTAGTGCAGGTAGCCGATGCGCGTCAGCGTGTAAGTCAGGCGCGAGACGGTCGACTTCGGCAGGCCGCAGCGCCTGGCGATCTCGATGTTGCCGAGCAGCCGGTCGCCGGAGCGGAAGCAGCCGAGCACTTCCAGGCCGCGCGCCAGCGCGGTGACGAAATGGCGGTCCTCCTTGCCCTTCGGCGGCGCCGGCAGCACCTTCGACACC
>JAEHDO010000535.1 GCA_016880375.1 Betaproteobacteria bacterium
GCAGCAGCGCTCCTTCTCGGCCAGCGTGACCGGGATGCCGTTGTGGGCGAAGACGGCGGCGAGGTCCTCGCCGGGGCCGGGTTCGTTGCGGTTCATGTAGCAGGTGGCGAAGAGCGCCACCTTGCCCCTGGTCTCGCCGGCCGCTTCGGCGGGGGTGTCGAGGGGCAGCGTGTCCAGGCGGCTGCGCAGCGGCCGGCTGGAGAATTCGGGCAGCCAGGCGCCGGCATGGATGCCGGCGACGGCCTCCAGCGCCTTGCGGGCCGGGCCGATCTTGTTGACGGCGTTCACCGTCTGGGCGATGACCGGAATGCCGGCCAGCCTGCCGACGGTGTCGGTGCTGGTCAGCACCTTGTCGCGCAGCTTGGTGGTGCCCTTCCTGAAGTGCACCGCTTTGGCGCGCAGCATGAGATGCGGAAAATCCAGGTTCCACTCGTGCGGCGGCACGTAGGGACACTTGGTCATGTAGCAGAGATCGCAGAGATAGCAGTGCTCGACGACCTTCCAGTAATCCTCCTTCTTGACGCCATCCACTTCCAGGGTCGGCGATTCGTCGACCAGGTCGAAAAGGGTCGGGAAGGACTGGCACAGGCTGATGCAGCGCCGGCAGCCGTGGCAGATGTCGAAGACGCGCTCCAATTCATGATGCAGCGCTTCCTCGTCGTAGAACTCGGGGTTGTTCCAGTCGAGCGGATGGCGGGTGGGGGCTTCGAGATTGCCTTCGCGTGCCACGTTTTTCTCCCTTGTCTCAAAAAACCGGCCACCACGGCTTGGCGATGGCCGGCTTGTCTTGCTCAGCCCAGTTCGTTCAGGGCTTTCTGGTAGCGGTTGGCGTGCGAACGCTCCGCCTTGGCCAGGGTCTCGAACCAGTCGGCGATCTCGTCGAAGCCTTCGGAACGGGCGTCCTTGGCCATGCCCGGGTACATGTCGGTGTACTCGTGGGTCTCGCCGGCAACCGCGGACTTGAGGTTGTCGGCGGTGGCGCCGAAGGGCAGTCCGGTGGCGGGGTCGCCGCTCTTCTCCAGGTACTCCAGGTGGCCGTGGGCGTGGCCGGTCTCGCCTTCGGCGGTCGAGCGGAACAGGGCCGCCACGTCGGCATAGCCTTCGACGTCGGCCTTGTTTGCGAAGTACAGATAGCGGCGGTTGGCCTGGGACTCGCCGGCGAAGGCGTCTTTCAGGTGCTTCTCGGTCTTGCTTCCTTTAAGTTGCATAGTCTGGCTCCTCACGTGGGTTGCAAACAATGACAAGGCGCAACGGCCTTGACGGCGTAAAGATAGGCCCCATCCAAGCGAATGGGAAATTGTAATTTTTAACCTTATCGATAGTTTATGGCAATCGTCGTGTGGCGGGGCGGGTGCCGGGCAGCTTGCTGGCGAGCAAGGCACGGCGCACCACTTCGACGGCCTGGTGGCGCGGATAGCTGGCACGCCAGACGAGGCCGATGCGTCGCGTCGGCACGGGCTCATGGAAAGGCCGCACGCGCAGGAGCGGATCCTTGGGGGAGATGTCGTCCACCGCCGAGGCCGGCATGACCGTAACGCCGACGCCGCTGGCGACCATGTGGCGGATGGTTTCCAGCGAGCTGCCTTCGATCACGTGCGGCGAGATGCCGGACTGGCTGCTGGCCGTTGCGCACAGGTCGAGCACCTGGTCGCGGAAGCAGTTGCCGGCGCCCAGCATCAGGAGCTGGGCATCGAGCAGCGTGGAAAGAGCGATGGACTTCTGTTTCGCCCAGGGATGATTGGTGGGTGCCAGCACGCGGAACTGCTCGTCATAGACGGCCTGCGCCACGAGCGAGGGCTCCTCGATCGGCAGGGCGAGGATGGCCAGGTCGAGTTCGTTGTTCTTCAGTTTCCCAAGCAGGCGGTGCGTGTAATTTTCCTCGAGGATCAGCGGCATGTCCGGCGCCACCTGCTTGACCAGCGGCACCAGCCGCGGCAGCAGCCAGGGCGCGATGGTAAAGATCACGCCGACGCGCAGCGGCCCGACCAGCGGCCCCTTGTCGGCGGCGGCGATCTCCGCTACCTGGGATGCTTCTGCCAGCACCTTCTCGGCCTGTGCGACGATGCGCTCGCCGACGGGGGTCACGCGCACTTCCTGCGGCGAACGCTCGAAGAGGATCACGCCGAATTCCTCCTCCAGTTTCTTGACGGCCACCGACAAGGTCGGCTGCGAGACGAAGCACTTCTCGGCGGCGCGGCCAAAATGGCGCTCGCGGGCGAGGGCGACGATATAACGCAGGTCGGTGAGCGTCATGCCGTGGGATGTTGTTCGAAATGGGAAAACTCGCCGCTGCCGAGTTCGACCTCGACACGGTCCACGCGGGCGCCCGGCGGGCCGCGCCGGGCCCAGGCGATCATCGCTGCCACGGCCTCGTCGCTGCCGCAGAGCAGGGCTTCGACCGTACCGTCGCGGCGGTTGCGCACCCAGCCGCTGATGCCCTGCCTGTCCGCCTCCCAGGCCAGCGAAGCGCGGAAGCCGACGCCCTGGACGCGTCCGTGGACGACTAGGCGCCGGCGCTCCATCACTTCACTTTCATGCCCGGCTGCGCGCCGCTGTCCGGGCTGAGCAGGAAGATGCCCGGGCCTTCGCCGGAAGCGGCCAGCACCATGCCTTCCGACAGGCCGAATTTCATCTTGCGCGGCGCCAGGTTGGCCACCATCACCGTCAGTCGGCCGGTCAGCGCCGCCGGGTCGTAGGCCGACTTGATGCCGGCGAACACCGTGCGCGTTTCCGTGCCGAGGTCGAGCGTCAGCTTGATCAGCTTCTCGGCGCCTTCGACATGCTCGGCGTTGGCGATGCGGGCGACGCGCAGGTCGACCTTGCTGAAGTCGTCTATGGATATGTGGGTCACGGCGGCCTTCTCCTCTGCGTGCTGCTGGTGCTCGGCGTGGCGCTGCTGCGAATGCGGTGGCGGCACGGCCGGGGCCAGCGATGCCTTGTTGGCTTCGAGCAGCGCGTCGATCTGCTTGCGCTCGACGCGCGTGGTGAGGTGCTTGTA
>JAEHDO010000536.1 GCA_016880375.1 Betaproteobacteria bacterium
AGTCCGGCTTGAGGGTGATCACCACGAACAGCGCGGCGACGCTGACCGTGACGGCCTGGGCGAAAATGAGCCACAATCGATGCATATCGGGTTCGAGAGGCAGATGAATGGACAGAATCGAATTGGCTGCGTACCTCGACGGGCTGCTCGAGGCCGGGCGTTTCCGCGATTATTGCCCAAATGGCCTGCAAGTGGAAGGACGCGCCGAGATCCGCCGCATCGTCTGCGGCGTTTCCGCCAGCCTGACTTTGCTGCAGGCGGCGCTCGCCGCCGATGCCGACGCGGTGCTGGTGCATCATGGATGGTTCTGGCGCGGCGAGGACGGTCGCGTCACCGGCATCCGCCGCGCCCGCCTGAAGGCGCTCCTGGAGAACGACCTCAGCCTGTTCGCCTACCACCTGCCGCTGGACGCCCATGCCGAGTTCGGCAACAACGCCCAGTTGGCGCGCCGCATGGGCTGGACGGTGGACGGCCGCTTCGCCGAGCAGGACGTCGGCTTCCTCGGCCGCACCACGGGCACGGCGGGCGGGCTGGTCGACCGGCTCGCCCTCGAACTGGGCCGGTTGCCCCTGCTGGTGGGCGATCCGGCGCGGGCGGTCGAGCGCATCGCCTGGTGCAGCGGCGGGGCGCAGGGCTATTTCGAGCTGGCCATCGCCGCCGGCGCCGACGTCTATGTCAGCGGCGAGATCTCGGAGCAGACCACCCATCTGGCCCGCGAATCCGGCGTGCCCTACATCGCCGCCGGCCACCATGCCACCGAACGCTACGGCGTGCAGGCGCTGGGTGCGCACCTGGCGGAGCGCTTCGGCATCGACTGCCGTTTCGTGGACATCGACAACCCGGCGTGAAGCGCGCGGCGCTTCGGCGCGAGGGCGGTTGGGCGGTGCTGGCGAGCTACTTCTTTTTCGTGCGCCCGGCTGCCGGCTGAAGCCGCGTGCGGATGCGGGTGAGCAGGTCGACCAGCTTGGCCGTTTCGGCCGGGGTCATGGCGGCGGCGATGCGCGTTTCATGCTGCTTGATGCGGCGCTTGAGCTGCCTGAGCAGCTTCTCGCCCTCCGCCGTGAGGACCAGCGCATTGGAGCGCCGGTCGGTGGGGGAGGCGCGGCGCTCCACCAGACCGCGCGCTTCCAGCTGGTCGATCACGGCGACCATGGTGGAGCGGTCGAGCTGGGTGGCAGAGGCGAGCAGGCTTTGCGTCATGCCCGGGTTCACCGAGATCAGGACGAGCACGCCGAAGCGCCCCGGCGAGATGTCGAAGTCCTTCAGCTCAGCGGCGAAATCGCCGAAGACGGCGAGCTGGGCCAGGCGCAACTGGTAGCCGATCAGGCCGGGCAGCAGGTCGAGCTTGAGATCGGATTTAGTTACGGCTGCTGCGCTCAACGCCGATGAAGCCGGCGTTAGCCTCCTCTGAAGATTCGTTTTCGGCCTGGCCTTGCCTTCGGGTTTTTTCTTGGCGCTCATCGTTTCAGGCAGTCGGAGATTGGATGCTGACGGTATTCTAGCGGTTTGCACGACGGAAAAGGACAACATCGTCTAACCCAGCGCCGTGCGCAGCACCATCACCAGGTGCCGGGCAATGTCCGCTGCGCCGCGCTTGCCCGGCCGGTACCAGGTGCGCGTCCAGTTGAGCGCGCCGAGCAGCTGCAGGCGCAGCAGGCTGCGGTCGATCTCGCGGGGCAGGGGCAGGGCGGCAAGCAGCTTGCGGTAGATGGCCTCGAAGCGGTCGCGTTCGGCGCGCAACTGCCGCTGGATTTCCGTGGACTCGAACAGGAACAGGCTGGCGCCGGTCCACACCGTCAGGTCGTTGCCGGAGATCATATGGCGGATGTGAGCCGTGAAGGCGATCTCCAGCCGTTCCCACGGATCGCGCGAGCGGGCGAGCGCCGCTTCCACCAGGTGCGTCACCTCGCGCATGCCGGCCGAGTGGGCGGCGACGAAGAGATCGTCCTTGGAGGCGAAATGGTGGTACACCGAGCCGGGCTGGATGCCGGCAGCCTGGGCGATGTCGCGAATCGAGGTGCGGGCGAAGCCCTTGCGGCTGAACTCGCGCACCGCCACCGCCAGCAGGTGCTCGCGCCCCATCAGCGGCCCGTCGCCACCCGGTTCCTCCAGGCTGCCGCCGCGGCGCGCGCCGATGCGGGCGAGGGCCGCCTTCTGCATGGCGTTGAGGCGCGCCGGCCCCAGCTTCCTCAGCGCGGCGGCGCGCTTGGCGGCGGTTTCCAGGCCGTGGCGCTGCCAGATCCAGCGCACGCCGGCGGCCGACACCTTGAGCCCCTTCCTGACGAGGGCCTCCGCCACCCGCGCCTGGCCCCACTCCGGGTTTTCATGGGCGTGGCGCAGGATGGCGCGCTCGACTTCCTGGCGGCGATTGGCGGGGGGCGACGACTTCGGCATGGCGCCACTTTAGCGCGAACTAACTAACCATACAACCGTTTGACAAAGTTAGTAAACGCGGCGTATCGTGATTTCACGTTGCGGTACACGCCAAGACCGCAATCCATACCAATAACGAGGAGAAGACAAATGCAGATCCGCAAACTCGCACTATTGCTGTCCGCGCTGTGCACCGCCGGCGCGGCCCTGGCCGACATCACCGTCGGCGTCAGCCTGTCGGCCACCGGCCCGGCCGCATCCCTGGGCATCCCCGAGAAGAACACCTTCGCCCTGCTGCCGAACACCATTGCCGGCGAGAAGGTGAAGTGGATCGTGCTCGACGACGCCACCGATCCCACCGCAGGCGTGAAGAATGCCCGCAAGATGATCAGCGAGGACAAGGCCGATGTGCTGATCGCCGCCACCGCGACGCCGGTCTCGATGGCCATCCTCGAAGTAGCCTTCGAGACGAAGACCGCGCAGATCGCCATGGCGCCGGTGCCGCCGGCGGGGGAGAAATCCGCCTGGATCTTTTCGACGCCGCAGAACTTCGGCCTGATGGCCACCGCCATCGCCGAGCACATGGCGGCGAGCGGCGTGAAGACGATCGGCTTCATCGGCTATGCCGATCCCTACGGCGAGCTGTGGCTGAAGGCCATGCAGGGCGCGGCCGACGCGAAGGGCATCAAGGTTACCGCCGTCGAGCGCTACCAGCGCAACGACACCAGCGTCACCGGCCAGGCGCTCAAGCTGCTGTCGGCCAATCCCGATGCGGTGCTCGTCGCCGGCTCGGGCACGCCCGCCGTGCTGCCGCAGTCGACGCTGGTCGAGCGCGGCTACAAGGGCAAGTTCTACCAGACGCACGGCATCGCCAACCGCGACTTCCTGCGCGTCGGCGGCAAGAACGTCGAAGGCACGATCTTCCCGGTCGGCCCGATGCTCCTGGCCGAGCAGCTGCCGGATTCGCACCCGTCGAAGAAGCCGGCGCTCGACTACGTCAAGCTCTACGAAGGCGCCCACGGTCCGAACAGCCGCAGCACCTTCGGCGCCCACGCCTACGACGCCTACCTGCTGCTCACCCGCGCCGTGCCGGAGGCCATGAAGAAAGCCAAGCCGGGCACGCCGGAATTCCGCGTCGCCCTGCGCGATGCGCTGGAGAACGTCAAGGAGCTGCCCGCCGCCCACGGCGTGTTCAGCATGTCGCCGACCAACCACAACGGCTTCGATGCCCG
>JAEHDO010000109.1 GCA_016880375.1 Betaproteobacteria bacterium
GGCTCGGAGACGCCGCGCGTGATCAGGTCGTCGACCAGCACGCCGAGGTAGGCCTCGTCGCGGCCCGGGCACCACGGCGCCTCGCCCTTGGCGAACAGCGCGGCATTGAGGCCGGCGAGCAGGCCCTGCGCGGCAGCTTCCTCGTAGCCGGTGGTGCCGTTGATCTGGCCGGCGAAAAACAGGCCGCGGATGGCCTTCGTCTGCAGCGAGGACTGCAGGCCGCGCGGATCGAAGTAGTCGTACTCGATGGCGTAGCCGGGCCGCAGGATGTGGGCGTTCTCCAAGCCAGGAATGGAATGCACCAAAGCCAGCTGGATGTCGAAGGGCAGGCTCGTCGAGATGCCGTTCGGGTAGATCTCGTGCGTCGCCAGGCCTTCCGGCTCGAGGAAGATCTGGTGGCTGGACTTGTCGGCGAAGCGGTGGATCTTGTCCTCGATGGAGGGACAGTAGCGAGGGCCCACTCCTTCGATGACGCCCGTAAACATGGGCGAGCGGTTCAGCCCGCCGCGGATGATGTCGTGGGTGCGCTGGTTGGTGTGGGTGATCCAGCAGGGCAGCTGACGCGGATGCTGGGCGGCATCGCCGAGGAAGGAGAACACCGGCGCCGGGTCGTCGCCCGGCTGCACGGACATCACCGAGAAGTCGATGCTGCGGCCGTCGAGGCGCGGCGGCGTGCCGGTCTTCAGGCGCCCGGCCGGCAGCTTCAGTTCGCGCAGGCGCGCGGCCAGGCTCGCCGCGGGCGGATCGCCCATACGGCCGGCCTGGTAGTGATCGAGGCCGACATGGATGAGGCCGGCGAGAAAGGTGCCGGCCGTCAGCACCACCGCCTCGGCCTCGAAGCGCAGGCCGAGCTGGGTGACGACGCCGGTGACGCGGTCGCCTGTCACGGTGAGGTCGTCGGCGGCCTGCTGGAACAGGGTCAGGTTGGGCTGGTTCTCCAGCCGGCGGCGAATGGCCGCCTTGTACAGCACGCGGTCGGCCTGGGCGCGCGTGGCGCGCACCGCCGGGCCCTTGCTGGAATTGAGGATGCGGAACTGGATGCCGGCCTCGTCGGTGGCGGCTGCCATGGCGCCGCCGAGGGCGTCGACTTCCTTGACCAGGTGCCCCTTGCCGATGCCGCCGATGGACGGGTTGCAGGACATCGCCCCCAGCGTCTCGAGGTTGTGCGTCAGCAGCAGCGTGCGGCTGCCGGCACGCGCCGCGGCGAGCGCCGCCTCGGTGCCGGCATGGCCGCCGCCGATAATGATGACGTCATAACGTGTGGGGAACAGCATGATCGTTGATCGCCGCGAAGAGGCGCCATCATACGCGAGGACAAGACAAAAAAACAGGGAAATGTTTCACGTGAAACATTTCCCTGTTTAATTCTTATGTTACAGAAGCTTACTGTTTCTTTCCGCCCAATCCGAGGTAGGTTTCGACGACACGCGGATCATCCGCCAGCGCCCGGCTCTCGCCTTCGAGGGCGATGCTGCCGGTCTCGAGCACGTAGCCGTAATCGGCGATCTGCAGGGCGGCGCGGGCGTTCTGCTCGACGAGCAGGATGGCCACCCCGGTCTGCTTGAGCTCGGCAATGATGTGGAAGATCTCGCGCACGATGAGCGGGGCAAGGCCCAGGCTCGGCTCATCGAGCATGAGCAGCTTCGGCTTGGCCATCAGGGCGCGACCCACCGCCAGCATCTGCCGCTCGCCGCCAGACAGGGTGCCGGCCAGCTGGGCGCGGCGTTCACGCAGGCGCGGGAAGGTGCCGAAGACCTGGTCCATGGTCTTGCCCTGGTCGCGATCGCCGGCGCGATAGCGCATGAAGGCGCCTAGCAGAAGGTTGTCTTCGACACTCATCTCGCCGAACAGCTCGCGCTTCTCGGGCACGAGGGTCATGCCCATGGCGACGAGGTGCTCGACTTCGATGTCGCGCTGCACTTCGCCCTGGAACGCGATCTCGCCCTTCGAGGGCAGCAGGCCCATGATGGCGGAAAGCAGGGTGGTCTTGCCGGCGCCGTTGGGGCCGATCACCGTGACGATTTTTCCCGCCTCCACCTTGAGGTTGATGTGATGCAGCGCCTCGACCTTGCCGTAGGAAACGCATAGCTCATTTACTTGCAGGATGGGGGTCGTCATCACTCCACCCCGCCGAGATAGGCTTCCAGCACGATCGGGTCCTTCTGCACTTCCTCGGGCAGGCCCTCGGAAATCTTCTCGCCGAACTCCATCACAACGACGCGATCGGCCAGGCCCATGACGAAATCCATGTCATGTTCCACCAGCAGGATGCCCATGCCCTGGGCGCGCAGCTTGCGCAACAGCTCCGCCAGCGCCTGCTTCTCCAGGTAGCGCAGACCGGCCGCCGGCTCGTCCAGCAGCAGCAGGCACGGGTCGACGCACAGCGCCCGTGCGATTTCCAGGATGCGCTGCTGGCCGAGCGGCAGGCTGCCGGCCTCGTCGAACAGATGCTCGCCCAGGCCGACGCGCTCCAGCTGGCGCCTGGCCTCGGAGAGCAGGCGCGCCTCCTCGGCGCGCTCCAGATGCAGAGAGGACGACAGCACGCCCTTGGCGCCGCGCAGGTGGGCGCCGATGGCGACGTTCTCCAGCACGCTCATGGTCGGCAGCAGGCGCACGTGCTGAAATGTACGGCCCATGCCGCGCCGCGCCATCTCGCGCGATACCAGCGTTTCGGTGCGCTCGCCGAGAAAACGGATCTCGCCGGAAGTCAGCGTGTCGACGCCGGAGATGCAGTTGAACATGGTGCTCTTGCCGGCGCCGTTGGGGCCGATCAGGGCCATCACCTCGCCTGCCTTCACGGTCAGGCTCATGTTGTCGTTGGCGACCAGGCCGCCGAACTGCTTGCGGGCGTCCTTGACTTCCAGCAACACCGTGCCGGCCGCCGGCATCTGCCGGCAGGGAAGCGGCTCGGTCTCCGCCACCGTACGCTGTTGCTTTGCCTTGACCGGCACCAGGCGCACCAGCCACGGCCACAGCCCATCGCGCGCGCGCTGCAGCACCAGGATCAGCATGATGCCGAAGAAGATCACCTCGAAATTGCCGCTCTGGCCGAAGATCTTCGGCAGGATATCCTGCAGCCACTGCTTGAGTATCGTCAGGACGCCGGCACCGACCAGCGCCCCCCAGACATGCGCCGCGCCGCCCACCACCGCCATGAAGAGGTACTCGATGCCGATGTGCAGCCCGAAGGGCGTCGGGTTCACGAAGCGCTGCAGGTGGGCGTAAAGCCAGCCGGAGACGCAGGCGAAGAGCGCGGCGATGAGGAAGATGATGGTCTTGGTACGGGCGGTGTCGACGCCCATGCTTTCGGCCATCAGGCCACCGCCCTTGAGGGCGCGGATGGCGCGCCCCTCGCGCGAATCGAGCAGGTTTTGCGTCGCCAGCACGGCGCCGAGCAACACCACCCAGATGAGGTAGTAGAACTCGCGGCCGGTGCTCAATTTCAGGCCAAAGAACTCAAGCACCGGAATGCCGGTGAGTCCGGTATGGCCGCCAAGAAACTCGAGGTTGCCGAAAAGGAAATACAGGCTGATGCCCCAGGCAATGGTGCCCAGCGGCAGATAGTGGCCCGACAGCCGCAAGGTGAGGAATCCCAGCACCAGCGCCACCGCAGCGGTTACGCCCAATCCCGCCAGCAGGCCAAGCCAGGGCGAAAGTTCGTGGGCGGTGGTGAGATAGCCCGTGGCGTAGGCACCCAGGCCGACAAAGGCCGCCTGGCCGAAGGACGTCAGGCCGCCCACGCCGGTCAGCAGCACCAGGCCGAGAGCGACGATGGAATACAGCCCGATGTAGTTGAGCAGCGTGATGTAGAACTCCGGCAACAACTGCGGTCCCAACGCCAGTACGGCCAGGAACACCAGAAGGGGAATGCGTTGCTTCATTCCTCTTCCTCCACGTGATGCGAGGTCAGCGAACGCCAGACGAGGACCGGGATGATCAGGGTGAAGACAATGACTTCCTTGAAGGCGCTGGCCCAGAAGGAGGAGAAGGCTTCGAGCAGGCCCACCAGGATGGCGCCGGCAGCGGCCAGCGGGTAGCTCACCAGTCCGGCGATGATGGCGGCGACGAAGCCCTTCAGGCCTACGAGGAAGCCGGTGTCATAGTACACCGTGGTGATGGGCGCAATGAGGATGCCCGAGAGCGCCCCGATGCCCGCCGCCAGGGTGAAAGAGAGCTTGCCCGCCATGGTGGTGGAGATGCCCATCAAACGGGCACCAACACGATTGATGGCGGTGGCGCGCAATGCCTTGCCGTAGAGCGTACGGCCGAAGAACAGGTAGAGGCCGACAATCAGCACGACGCTTGCGCCGAGCACCCACAGCGTCTGGCCGTTTACCGTGAGCATGCCGAGGTTGAACTGCGCCTCGGAAAAGGGCGTGGTGCGTGAGCCTTCGGCGCCGAAGAACAGCAGGCCCAGGCCGACCAGGGTGAGGTGCACGGCGACCGAGACGATGAGCAGCACCAGCACCGAGGCCTCCGCCAGCGGCTGGTAAGCAAGGCGATAGATCAACGGGCCGAGCGGAATGACGATCGCCAGGGCGAGGGTCACCTGGGCCCACAACGGCAGCCTGCCCGGTTCCAGCCAGAGCACGAGGCCGGCAATCGCCGCCGGCAGGGCAAGATCCCACAGGGCAATGCGCTTCAGCCGCCCCATGCTGCCGGCGCGCAACGCCATGACCGTGTCGATGAGCGCAACCAGCGCGCCGGCGCCCAGCAGGAGCCAGAGCGTGCCCGGCGTCTTGCCGGCCTGGAAGGCCGCCAGAGTGAGCGCCCCATAGGCAACGAACTCGCCCTGGGGGATGAAGATGACCCGGGTGACGGCAAAAACCAGCACCAGCGCCAAGGCCAGCAGCGCATAGATGGCGCCGTTTACAATGCCGTCCTGGCCCAGCAGCAAGGCGATTTGAAGATCCATTTTTTCGACTTTTAAAGTAAAAAAGGGCGCCGCGAGAGCAGTGATTGTACGTCACTGCCCTGCGCGCGCCCTCTCCCGGCTTGCCCGTTTTTTCCGGCGCGCTCATGCGCGCCGGACGCCGTCCCTGAGGACGGACTAATCAATCACTTTTGCAGCACCCACTTGCCACCTTCGATCTTGACCATCACGCGCGAGCGCTGGTCGAAACCGAGATGGTCTGTCTTGGTCATGTTGAACACGCCATGCGCGGCATACAGCTCCTTGGTGCCTTCGAGTGCATCACGCAGCGCGGCGCGGAATTCCTTGCTGCCCGGCTTGCCCTTCTTCAGTGCGGCAGGAACGGCATTGGCAAGCAGCAGGCCGGCATCCCAGGCGTGTGCGCCGAAAGTCGACACGCTACCGGGTCCGTGCGCGCCTTCGTACTTCTTGATGTAATCGAGCGCCGTCTTCTTGACAGGGTTCGAATCGGGCAGTTGCGCAGCCACCAGCACCGGGCCGGCTGGCAAAAGGGTGCCCTCGCAGTCCTTGCCGCAGACGCGCAGGAAATCGTTGTTGGCGACGCCATGCGTCTGGTAGATCCTGCCCTTGTAGCCCTTCTCCTTCAGGGCCTTCTGCGGGAGCGCGGCCGGCGTGCCGGAACCGGCGATAAGAATCGCGTCGGGATTGGTCGACATGATCTTGAGGATTTGCCCCGTTACCGAGGTGTCGGCGCGGTTGTAGCGCTCGCTGGCGACCATCTTGATCTTGCGTACTTCGGCGATCTTGCTGAATTCCTGCCACCAGCCCTCGCCATAAGCGTCGGAGAAGCCGATGAAGGCCACTGTCTTCACGCCGCTGTTGCTCATGTGCTCGGTGATGGCGGTCGACATCTGCACGTCATTCTGCGGCGTCTTGAAGACCCAGCGGCGCTTGGCGTCCACCGGATCGACGATGCGTGCGGAAGCGGCCATCGAGATCATCGGTGTCTCGGCTTCTGCCGCGATGTCGACCATCGCCAGGGAGTTCGGCGTGATGGTCGAGCCGATGATGACGTCCACCTTGTCCTCGGTGAGCAGCTTGCGGGTGTTCTTGACGGCCGTCGTGGTGTCGGAGGCATCGTCGAGAACGATGTACTTGACCTTCTCTCCGGCGATAGTGGTCGGCATCAGGGCAAAGGTGTTCTTCTCGGGAA
>JAEHDO010000110.1 GCA_016880375.1 Betaproteobacteria bacterium
GCCCAGCGCGGCGCCGATGCCGGCGCCGACGAAACCCAGTTCGGAGAGCGGCGTGTCGCGGATGCGCTCCGGGCCGAATTCCTCGAGGAAGCCCTTCGAGCAGGCGTAGGTGCCGCCGTACTTGCCGACATCCTCGCCCATCAGGAAGACGCGCGGGTCGGCGGCGAGCGCTTCGTGCATGGCCTGGCGGATGGCTTCGCGGTAGCTCAGCTTCATGGCGGGCCCTCTCCCCCGGCCCCTCTCCCGCTCGCGGGAGAGGGGGGAGAACACACGTCCTTGAGCAGGTCCTCGATGGATTCCCAGGGCGCGGCCTCGGCGAAGTCGACGGCGGCTTGCACTTCGGCATTCGCCTTTGCGTCGAGAGCGAGGAATTCTTCCTCCGTCAGCTTGCCCTCCGTCTTCAACCGCGCCGAGAAGGTGTGCAGCGGACCGCGCGTCTTCCATTCCTCCACTTCCGCCTTGTCGCGGTAGAGCTCGGGATCGAACATCGAGTGGGCGCGGAAGCGGTAGGTCTGGAGTTCCAGGAAGAAGGGACCGAGGCCGTCGCGCACGTGCGCCGCGGCGAGCTTCATCGCCTCGTGCACCGCCACGATGTCCATGCCGTCGGCCTTCAGCGTCGGCACGCCGTAGCTGCCCGCCTTGGTGCACAGATCCGTTTGCGCTTCGGAACGCGCCAGCGCCGTGCCCATGGCGTAGAGGTTATTCTCGCAGCAGAACAACACCGGCAGCTGCCACAGCGCAGCGAGGTTCATCGATTCGTGGAAGGCGCCCTCGGCCATGGCGCCCTCGCCGAAGAAGCAGGCGGTGACGCGCTGCCTGCCCAGCGCCCCGGAGGATGTCTCCTTGGGGGACAGCTTGTCCGCCAGGGCGAAACCGACCGCCAGCGGCAGCCCGCCGCCGACGATGGCGTTGCCGCCGTAGAAACGCGTCGCCGCGTTGAAGAGGTGCATCGAGCCGCCGCGCCCGCGCGAGCAGCCGGCTGCCTTGCCGAACATCTCGGCCATGATGGCGTCCATGCTGACGCCGCGCACCAGGGCATGCCCATGCTCGCGGTAGGTGGCGACGATGTTGTCCTCCGGCGCCAGCGCATGCAGCGCGCCGACGGCGCAGGCTTCCTCGCCGATGTAGAGATGCAGGAAGCCGCGGATCTTCTGCGCGCCGTAGAGCTCGGCGCATTTTTCCTCCATGCGGCGGATACGCAGCATGTCGAAGAGCAGCTTTAGCGCGAAGCTTTTGTCGTAAGGAACCGGATTCACGCGTTCTCCAGGGTTGACGTATCGCCTTCCGGCAGTCCCAGCTCGCGCGCCTTGAGCAGGCGACGCATGATCTTGCCGCTGCGTGTCCTCGGCAGCGAGGGCAGGAAGCCGATCTCCTTCGGCGCCACCGCCGCGCCGAGTTTCTTGCGGGCGTGGCCGAGCAGTTCCATGCGCAGGGCGTCGGAGGCCTCGAAGCCCTTCTTCAGCGAGACGAAGGCCTTCACCACCTCGCCGACCATCTCGTCGGGCTTGCCGATGACGCCGGCCTCGGCCACCGCCGGGTGCTCCATCAGCGCGCTTTCCACCTCGAAGGGGCCGATCAGGTGTCCCGCCGACTTGATGACGTCGTCGGCGCGGCCGACGAACCAGTAGTAGCCGTCGGCGTCGCGCCTGGCCAGGTCGCCGGTGAGATACCACTCGTTGTCCGGGCCCGCGAAGCACTTCCTGTAGCGCTCCTCGTTGTGCAGGTAGCCGCGCAGCATCGACGGCCAGCCGCGCTTCAGTGCCAGCTCGCCCTCGGTGTCCGCCGTCTCCACCAGACTGACTTTGTCCTCGGCATCCTTCTTCACGATGGCCGCCTCGATGCCCGGCAGCGGCCGGCCCATCGAGCCCGGCTTGATGTCGAAGGCCGGCGTGTTGGCGATCATGATGCCGCCCGTCTCGGTCTGCCACCAGTTGTCGTGGATGGGCAGGCCGAGCACCTCCTTGCCCCACCACACCGCCTCCGGGTTGAGCGGCTCGCCGACGCTGGCGACGAAGCGCAGGTCGGGATAACTGTGCTTGCGCGCAATCTCCGCGCCGGCCTTCATCAGCATGCGGATGGCCGTCGGCGCCGTGTACCAGACGCTGACTTTCTGTTCGGCGAGGATGCGGTACCAGCGTTCCGCATCGAAGTCGGCCTCGTCCACGATGGAGGTGACGCCGTGCAGCAGCGGCGCGATGATGCCGTAGGAAGTGCCCGTCACCCAGCCGGGGTCGGCGGTGCACCAGTAGATGTCGTCCGCGTGCAGGTCGAGCGCGTACTTGCCGGTGGCCCAGTGCGTCGCAACGGCGCCGTGCACATGCATGGCGCCCTTCGGCGTGCCGGTGGTGCCGCTGGTGAAGTGCAGCAGCGACAGGTCCTCCGCCTGTGTCGGCACGATGGCGAAATCGTCGGCGGCCTGCGTCATCAGCGTGCCGAGGTCGAGCGTGCCGGGGATGTTCGTGGCCTGGCCTCCCTCGCCCACCAGCAGCACGTGGCGCAGCGTCGGCAGCTGGTCGCGGATCTTCGCCACCTTGCGCTCGTAGAGGAGTTCGGTGGTGACCAGTATTGCGCCCTCGCCGAGGTTCACGCGCGTGGCGATCGGCTCCGGGCCGAAGGCGGAGAACAGCGGCGACACCACCGTACCGTTCTTGAAGCTGCCCAGCACGGCGATATACAGCTCGGGGATGCGGCCGGACAGCAGGAAGAGCCGCTCGCCCTTGGCGATGCCGAGCGACTTGAGGACGTTGGCGAAGCGGCTGGTCAGGTGCGACAGCTCGCCGTAGCGGATGTCGCGGGAGGTATTGGCGCCGAGAAAGCGGAAGGCGATCCTGTCGCGGCAGACGCCTTGCGCATGGCGCTCCACGGTTTCATGGGCGATGTTCAGCCCCCCGCCCGGCAGGCCGGCCAGCTCGGCACGCACGGCGCCCCAGCTGAATGCCGCGCGCGTCGCAGCGTAGTCCGCCAGGTTCGGCGGCACGCGCAGGTCGGCTGCTGTCTTGCGGATGATGGTCGGACGGTCCACCCAGCCTCCTCGACGCGAATGATGCAGGAATTCTGCGGTTCAGGATACCGCCTGGACTTTGACCTAAGACAAAAGAGTCAGACGACGCGGAAGTTCAGGAACTGCCACGGATCTTCGCGGTCGAGGTCTTCCTCGAACAGCACGCCGCGGTCGTCCAGCGGCGTCCAGTCGCTGTACCTGCCCACCACTTCGCCGAGATACGGGCGGATGAAATCGAGCACCTGGTCGTGATCCATCTCTTCGGGTTCGATCACGCCCCGTTCGGGGTTCTGCATGGCCCAGATCACGCCGGCCACCACCGGTGCGGTGACTTGCAGGCTGGTGGCGCTGTTGTGCGGGCAGAGCGCGCGCGCCTGCGCAATCGACAGGCGCGAGCCATACCAGTAGGCGCCTTTCGCATGGCCCATGAGCAAGACGCCCAGTTCATCCAGGCCGGAAACGATCTCATCCTTGACCAGGCGGCGCGTCTCCTGCAGCTTCCAGTTGCGACCGGCCAGTTCGTGCACCGACTGCACCGTGTCGTCGGAGGGATGGTAGGCGTAATGCACCGTCGGCCGGTATTCAGGGGCGTCGCCGGCGCCGATGGTCAGATAATCGGCCAGGGAAATCGATTCGCTGTGCGTGATGAGGAAGCCGTGGATGGCGCCGGCCAACGGCGTCCACGTGCGCACCCGGGTGCTGGCACCGGGGCGGGACAGATAAATCGCCGCCTTGCAGCCGACTGCGTGGCGGCGGCCGTCCGCCGGAAAATGCTTTTCATGGCTGCCCCATCCCAGTTCCGCGGGCTGGCAACCTTCGCCGACGAAGCCTTCCACCGACCAGGTGTTAACGAACTCGCCGGGCGTCTTGCGCGGTTCGGCCACCTGGGTATCGCGCTCGGCGATGTGAATGGTCCTGATGTTCAGGTCGCGCGCCAGTTGCGCCCAGCCGGCGCGGTCCTTCGGGGCGGCCGCCGGATGACACGTGTCGCGGGCGATGTTGAGCAGCGCCTCCTTCGCCAGATGCGAGACCATGCCCGGATTGGCGCCGTGGGTGAGGATGGCCGTCGGCGTGCCGGGGCGCTTGAGTGCCAGCGCCGCTTCGCGCAGGGCGTAGTTCGAGCGTGCTTCCGGCGTGATCGAGGTATCCGTATAGCCGCCGGCCCAGGGTTCGATGCAGGTGTCGATGTAGAGCGCGCCGCGTTCCTGGCAGAGCGCGATGAGGGCGACGCTGGAGACGTCGTTGGAGCAGTTGATGAGAAAGTCGCCGCGGGAGAGGCGCGGCACGAGGATGGCGTGGTAATTCGCGGGAGTGAGGGGGGTGTCATGGAAAGGGATGCCGTATTCGGCGGCCACCCTGCGGCCTTTCTCGTCGCCGGTCACGATGACGATCTGTTCCGGCTTCAGCTCGATATGGCGCAGCAGCAGGGGCAGTGTGCCCTGTCCGATCGAGCCGAAGCCCACCATGACGATACGGCCGGAAAAGGCCAGCGCTTTGTGGTTTCCCCCCAATTTCTCTCCCCTAAAAACCTTTCCGCGGCCCTTTGGGCGACATGGTTATTTATGACGTAAGGCCGCGCAGAATAAAGGAAAAACCCCAAAAACGCAATGTCATGCAACAAGTTCGTGGATGAGGGGGGGTCTTTTACCAGCCGTCCCGCCGGCGCGTACAATCGCCCCTTCTCCGGGGAAGGTACGGATGCGGAAGCGTCGGGAAAAAGTCGACTACAGCGCAGAGATGAACAAGCACGACTCGCCCGCGGTGCGACTGCTGTTCGTCGCGCTGGGTACCCTGTTCGTACTGCTGGGCGTTGCCGGCGCCTTCCTTCCGGTGCTGCCGACCACCCCCTTCATGCTGCTTGCAGCTGGCTGCTATGCACGCGCCTCGACCCGCTTCTACAATTGGCTGCTCAACAACCCGGCCTTCGGACCGACCATCATTGAGTGGCGGCGCCATCGCAGCCTCCCCTGGCGCGTCAAGCTCACCGCCATCTTCCTGATGGTCGCGACGATGAGCATTTCCGTCATCTTCTTCGTGCCCTGGCCGGAACTGCAGGCGGCGCTGGCGCTTTTTGGCCTGCTGCTGGCCACCTACATGTACCGCATCCCCTCACGCGACCGGCCGCGCTAAGAGTTTCAAACCATGCCCCTTGCTGAAACATCACTCGCCTATGCCTTGCACGCCGCCGCCACGGTCGTCGCCGAGGTTATCGCCGGGCGCAACCTGAATGAAGCACTGGCCGATCTGTGGCGCCGGTTGCCGGATCTGCCGACTGGCCAGCGCGGCGCCATGCAGGATCTCGCTTATGGCGCGCTGCGCCGCTTCGGCCGCGACGATTTCCACCTGTCGCGCCTGATGGACAAGCCGCCGCACTACGGCCCGGTGCGGGCGCTGCTGCTCGTGGCGCTGGCGCGCCTGGCGGCGCGGCCGGAGGAGGCGCATACCATCGTCGACCAGGCCGTCGGGGCGGCGGCTGACCTGGCGCACGGCAAGTACAAGGCGCTGGTGAACGGCGTCCTGCGCAATTTCCTGCGCCGCCGGACCGAGCTGGAGGCTGCCGCCGGGCAGGACGAGGCCGCCCGCTGGCAGCATCCGCGCTGGTGGATCGCCCGCCTTCGCCTCGCGCATCCGGGCGACTGGCAGGCGCTGCTAGAAGCCGGCAACGGCCGCCCGCCGATGACGCTGCGGGCGAACCGCCGCCGTATCGCAGCGGCTGACTATCTCGGGCAATTGCAGGAAACCGGCCTGGCGGCGCGACTGCTCGGCGGCGACGCGATTCTGCTCGATCGACCCGTGCCGGTAGGGCGCCTGCCCGGTTTTGTCGACGGCCTGTGCTCGGTGCAGGACGCCGGGGCGCAGCGCGCCGCGCCGCTGCTGGATGTTCATGACGGCATGCGCGTGCTGGACGCCTGTGCTGCGCCCGGCGGCAAGGCGGCGCACATCCTGGAATGCGCCGCCGTGGAGCTCACGGCGCTGGATGCCAATGCCGGCCGCGCCGTGCGCGTTTCGGAGAACCTGCTGCGCCTAGGGTTGCAAGCACACGTCCGGCCGGCCGATTGCCGCGAAATAGCGGCCTGGTGGGACGGCCGGGAATTCGATCGAATTCTTGCCGACGTGCCGTGCACGGCCTCCGGCGTGGTGCGCCGCCACCCGGACGCCAAATGGCTGCGGCGCGAGAAGGACATCGCGCAGTTTGCTGTCACGCAGGGCGAAATCCTCGATGCATTGTGGCAGGTGCTCGCGCCCGGTGGTAAATTGCTATATGCGACCTGCTCGCTCTTCCCCGAGGAAAACGGTCGCCAGGTCGCGGCTTTCGCCGCGCGACAAGAAGATTGCATGAGACTGCCGATCGCCGGGATGCCCGAGCTACAGCTGCTGCCTGCCGAGGAACATGACGGGTTCTACTATGCGCTGCTGGAAAAGCAGGCCTAGCGTGCTGGCGCTCTGCCGCAGCCTGGCGCTGGCGGTGCTGCTGCTGTTCGCCTTGCAGGCCGGCGCCGCCGAGATCGAGGTGAAGCATGCCGAGATCACGCCCGGCGAAGAGTCCTGGCTCCTCGATGCCGAGTTCGGAATCGATCTCGGCCCCCGCCTCGAAGAGGTCGTCTCGCGCGGCGTGGCGCTCTACTTCGTCGCCGAATTTACGCTGACCAAGGCGCGCTGGTACTGGATGGACGAGCATGTCGCCGGCGGCAAGCTGACTTGGCGCCTTTCCTACAACGCCCTGACACGCCAGTACCGCCTTTCTTCCGGCGCCCTGCACCAGAACTTCGATTCCCTCGATGAGGCGTTGCGCGTGCTGGCACGCCTGCGCAATTGGGCGGTGGCAGACAAGGGGCAACTCAAGGCAGGCGAACCCCACAACGTTGCCCTGCGCCTGAAGCTCGACCTCAGCCAGCTGCCCAAGCCCTTCCAGGTGACGGCCATCGGCAACAAGGATTGGAACGTCACGGCCGAGGTCAAGCGCTGGAGCTTTACCCCGCTGCTGGAGACCCAGGCCAAATGAGAATTCTGCTCATTGCTGCCGCGGTGCTCGCCGCAATCCTGCTGTTCCTGCTCACGTCGGCATCCGCCAACACGACGCTGTTCGCCGGTGAATACCGCCTGCTGCTCGGCTTCACCGCCGCCGTTGCCGCCACGCTTCTCGGCCTGGTACTGTGGCAGCTGCATCAGCTCTGGCGCGAGCACCGCGCGGAGGTCTTCGGCTCGCGCCTCAAGCTGCGGCTGATGCTGATGTTCGCGCTGATGGCGGTCGTGCCGGGTGCGCTGGTGTATGCCGTATCGCTGCAATTCGCCGTCAAGAGCATCGAATCCTGGTTTGACGTGCGGGTGGACAAGGCGCTGGAGGGCGGCCTCGCACTGGGGCGCAACGCCCTGGATTACCTGCTTGCCGATCTTGCCGAGAAGGCTGATGCCATGGCGCTCGATCTCGGCGAGGCTTCCGACGCCGCCCGCCCAGGGCAGCTGAACCGCCTGCGCGAGCAGGCCGGCGTGCAGACGGCCACGCTATTTTCAGCCGGCGGCCAGGTGCTTGCCAGCAGCTCTGCCGAGCGAACCGCCCTCCTGCCCGACCTACCCTCGTCGACGCAATTGCGCCAGGCGCGCTCGGGCCGCGGCCACTCGGCGGTGGTGGGCGACGCCGCCAGCGGGCTGACGCTGCGCGTGTTGACGCCGGTGACCGCGGCCACTTTCAGCGGCGAGACACGCGTGTTGCAGCTCACCCAGGCGGTGCCCCAGGCCATCGCCGGCAGCGCCGAGAGCGTTCAGGCGGTCTATCGCGACTACCAGGAGCTGTTGCTGGCCAGGAACAGTTTGAAGTGGATGTATACCCTGACCCTGACGCTGGCACTGCTGCTTTCACTCTTCGCGGCCATTGCACTGGCCTTTCTGCTGGCGCGAAGGCTCAGCGCGCCGCTGTCGATTCTCGCGCGCGGCACCGAGGCGGTGGCGGCCGGCGACTACTCGCCGCGCGAGACCGTGTCCACGCGCGACGAGCTGGGCGTGCTGACGCAATCCTTCAGCCAGATGACGCGCCAGCTCGACGAGGCGCGTGCGCAGGCGGAAAAAAGCCGTGCCGAAACGGAGGCTGCGCGCGCCTACCTGGAAAGCGTGCTCGGCAACCTGTCGGCGGGCGTGCTGGCCTTCGATGCCGACAGCCGCTTGCGCGCCGCCAATGACGGTGCGCGCGCCATTCTTCACGACGAGTTGGCCGATGCGCAGCGGCAGCCGCTTTCCGGATGGACGCGCCACCTCGAATTGCGCGATGCCATCGCCGCCGGCTGCAGCGAGGCGTCGGTCGAATGGCAGCGCGAGATCGAGATGCAGAACGGCGCCGGCGTGCCGCAGGCGCTGCTGCTGCGCGGCTCGCGCCTGCCTGAGGCCACCGGCGGCGGCTGCGTGGTGGTCTTCGACGACATCACCCAGCTCATCGCCGCGCAGCGCTCGGCAGCCTGGGGTGAAGTGGCGCGGCGGCTGGCGCACGAGATCAAGAATCCGCTGACGCCGATCCAGCTCTCCGCCGAGCGGCTGCAGCACAAGCTCGCCGACAGGCTTTCCGGCGCGGAGCGCGAAATGCTGGAACGCTCGACGCAGACCATCGTGAACCAGGTCGAGGCCATGAAGCACATGGTGAACGACTTCCGCGACTATGCGCGCCTGCCGCCGCCAAAACTCTCCGCCGTCGACCTCAACGGCCTGGTGGAAGAGGTGCTCGGGCTCTACGAATCCTCGCGCGCGCGCATCCTGCCCGAACTCGCTGCCGGACTGCCGCGTGTGACGGGCGATCCGGCGCAGCTGCGCCAGGTGATCCACAACCTGCTGGCCAACGCCGAAGATGCGCTTTCCGGCGAGGCCGAGCCGGTGATCCGTGTCGCTACCGGCGCCGAAGGTCGTGGCGCGCTGCTGACGGTGAGCGACAACGGCGGCGGATTTCCCAGGGAGATTCTTGCCCGCGCCTTCGAGCCCTATGTGACGACCAAGGCGAAGGGCACCGGTCTGGGCCTGGCCATCGTCAAGAAGATCGTGGACGAGCACCACGGCCAGATAGAACTCGCCAATGCCTTGCCGCGTGGCGCCCGGGTGAAAATACGGCTGCCGCTGGCAGCGTGAATCGGAAATCATGGCAAAGATACTGGTAGTTGATGACGAAGCCGGCATCCGCGAGCTGCTCTCGGAAATCCTCCGCGACGAGGGCCACAGCGTGCAGCTGGCGGAAAACGCCGCTGCGGCGCGGGCGGCGCGAACCGCCGCGCGGCCGGATTTGGTGCTGCTCGACATCTGGATGCCCGACACCGACGGCATCACGCTGTTGAAGGAATGGTCGGCCGCCGGCCAGCTCACCATGCCGGTGGTGATGATGTCCGGCCACGGCACCATCGACACGGCGGTGGAAGCCACGCGCATCGGCGCCCAGGATTTTCTCGAAAAGCCGATCGCCCTGCAGAAGCTGCTCTCTTCCGTCAAGCGCGCCCTGCAGAAGGCGGCGACCCCGACGGCCCGCCCGGAACTGACCCTTGCGGCCTTTACCCGCGCTGCGCCGCTGCGCGACCTGAAGAAACGCCTCGACCAGGTATCCGCGAAAAGCCGTGTGCTGATGCTGAAGAGCGGCACCGGCAGCCTTGCAGAACTGTGCGCCCGCACCCTGCAGACGCCGGGCAAGGCCTGGCTCGACCTGGCCCATCATGGCCAGCCGCTGGCGCTCGAAGCACTCGAGCAGGCGGCAGGCGGCATGCTCTTCGCTGACGAATTGTCGGCGCTTTCCCGTCTGCAGCAGAAGAATCTGGCCTTTGCGCTGGATCGCCTGGAGAAATTCGATTTGCGCCTGGTGGCTGCCAGCATGCTGAGCGTGGCGGAGTTGGTGGCAGCCGGCTTCGACGAGGTGCTTCTGCGCCGTCTTGCGGAAGTCGGCCTCGGCGCGCCGGGCCTGGCCGAGCTGAGGGACGAGGTGCCGGAGATCGCTGCGCAGATTCTCACGCATCTGATCGAGGCCGGCGAGGTGCCGTTGCGGCGCTTTTCCACGGCGGCGCTGAATGCCCTGCGCAACCAGGCGTGGGCGGGCGGCTATGCGGAACTCAGGAACGCGGTGCGCTCGCTGGCGCTGGGGGCGCTGGAAGAGGAAATTGCGATCGAGGAGGTGACGCGCCTGCTGGCGCCGCAGTCCTCCACTGCCGCCCATGCGCTGCCGCTCGACCTGCCGCTGCGCGAGGCGCGCGAGGCCTTCGAGCGCATTTATTTCGAGCACCACCTGCAGCTAGAGGGCGGCAACATGACGCGCCTGGCGGAGAAGACCGGCCTGGAGCGCACCCACCTCTATCGCAAACTCAAAGCGCTCGGCATCGCCATGGGGCGCAGGGGGGAAGAGCAATGAAGATCATTATCCTCGGTGCCGGCCAGGTCGGCACCTCCGTTGCCGAGAGCCTGGTGTCGGAAGCCAACGACATCACGGTCGTCGACACCGACTCCACGCGGCTGGGCCTGCTGCAGGACCGCCTTGACCTTCGCACCGTGGCCGGCAATGCCTCGAGCCCGTCGGTACTGCGCCAGGCCGGCGCCGAGGACGCCGACCTGCTCATCGCCGTGACGCAGAGCGACCAGACCAACCTGTGCGCCTGCAAGACCGCGCACGCCTTGTTCAACCTGCCCACGCGCATTGCCAGGGTACGCTCTTCGGATTTCGCCGACTTCATCGAACTGTTCTCGAACGAAAACTTCGCCGTCGACTTCTCCCTCTGCCCCGAGCAGATCGTCACCGACTACATCGTCAAGCTGATCGAGTTCCCGGAGGCGCTGCAGGTGCTGGAGTTCGCCGACGGCCTGGTCAGCCTGGTGGCGGTGCGCGCCTTCGAGGGCGGCCCGCTCGTCGGCCATCCGCTCAAGGACATCCGCAAGCACATCCCGCAGGTCGATGCGCGCATCGCCGCCATCTTCCGCCGCGATGCGCCGATCACGCCCGAGGGCGACACGGTCATCGAGGCAGGCGACGAGGTGTTCTGCCTCGCCGCCACCAAGGACATCCGCAAGGTGATGCGCGAGATGCGCCGCATGGACAAGCCGGTCAGGCGCATCATGATCGCCGGGGGCGGCAACATCGGCCACCGCGTCGTGCGCGCCGTCGAGAACGACTATCAGGTCAAGGTGATCGACCGCAACAAGCGCCACGCGGAATGGCTGGCCGAGAACGTGAAGAGCGCCCTGGTGCTGCAGGGCGACGCTACCGACGAGAAGCTGCTCGACGAGGAAAACGTCGACCAGATGGACCTCTTCCTCGCGCTGACCAACGACGACGAGAACAACATCATGGCGGCCCTGCTGGCCAAGCGCATGGGCGCGCGCCGCGTCGCCGCCCTCATCAACCGGCGCGCCTATGCCGACCTGGTGCAGGGCAGCCAGATCGACATCGCCATCTCGCCGGCGCAGACCTCCATCGGCACGCTGCTGGCGCACGTGCGCCGCGGCGACGTGGCGGCAGTGCACAGCCTGCGGCGCGGTGCGGCGGAGGCGCTCGAGCTGGTGGTGCACGGCGACGAAAAATCCTCCCAGGTGGTCGGCCGCCGCATCGAGGAGCTGCCGGTCATCAAGGGCGCCACCATCGGCGCCATCGTGCGCAGGCTGCCCC
>JAEHDO010000537.1 GCA_016880375.1 Betaproteobacteria bacterium
CTCGCGTGCGTCGATGGATTCGTTTTTCATTTTGCCTTCCTATGACTTTTGAATATTAATGAGACGTGAGCCCTGAAAAAAAGTTCAAATACCCCATCACCCCGACACCCCATTTCCATTAATTCATGATAGCAATGCTTTGTTTAAGGATAAAGTATATAAATCATCCTATCAACATATAAATTTGGTAAACCCGGTGTCTGAATAGTGACTTAGTACGGGGGGTGTGGCGGACGTTATGCCCCGGCTGCGATTTCAGGTAAAATTCTTCGCTTTTCAACGCACTATAAGCAGCACCCCATGGCACTCATAGTTCAAAAATACGGCGGCACATCGGTCGGTTCGCCAGAGCGGATCAAGAATGTCGCCAAGCGCGTCTCCAGTTGGCAGGCCAAGGGACACCAAGTAGTGGTTGTGGTCTCTGCCATGAGTGGGGAGACCAACCGTCTGATTGCACTGGCGAAGGAGGTTCAGGCTCATCCCGATTCACGCGAACTCGATGTCATCGCTTCCACCGGCGAGCAGGTGACGATCGGCCTGCTGTCGATGGCGCTGATGGAAATCGGTGTCAAGGCCCGGAGCTATACCGGCGGACAGGTACGCATTCTTACCGACAGCGCCTTCACCAAGGCGCGAATTGTCGGCATCGACGAGGGCAATATCAAGCACGATCTGGATAATGGTTCCGTGGTGGTCGTGGCAGGCTTCCAGGGCGTTGACGCAGCCGGCAACATCACGACGCTCGGACGGGGTGGCTCCGACACCTCGGCTGTGGCCATTGCCGCGGCGCTGAAGGCAGACGAGTGCCAGATTTACACTGATGTTGACGGTGTCTATACCACCGATCCGCGCATCGTGCCGGAGGCGCGCCGCCTGGAGACGGTCACCTTCGAGGAAATGCTGGAAATGGCCAGCCTCGGCTCCAAGGTGCTGCAGATCCGTTCGGTCGAATTCGCCGGCAAGTACAAGGTCAAGCTGCGCGTCCTCTCCAGCCTGGAGGAACTGGGCCAGGAAGGCCCCGGCACGCTGATTACTTTCGAGGAAGACATCAAGATGGAACAACCGATCATTTCAGGTATCGCTTTCAATCGCGATGAAGCCAAGCTCACCGTGCTCGGCGTGCCGGACCGTCCCGGCATTGCCTACCAGATCCTTGGCCCGGTGGCAGAGTCCAACATCGACGTCGACATGATCATCCAGAACGTCGGCCACGACGGTTCGACGGACTTCTCCTTTACCGTGCCGCGCGGCGAATATGCGAAGGCCACGGCCATCCTTGCACAGGTCAAGGGGCACATCGGTGCACGCGAGATCACCGGTGACAACAAGATCGCCAAGGTTTCCGTGGTCGGCGTCGGCATGCGCTCCCATGTCGGCATTGCCAGCAAGATGTTCCGCACGCTGGCCGAGGAAGGCATCAACATCCAGATGATTTCCACCTCGGAGATCAAGATCTCGGTGGTGATCGACGAGAAGTACCTGGAACTGGCCGTGCGCGTGCTGCACAAGGCATTTGAGCTGGATCAGGTGCCTGCTTAATGCGGAACCGGTTTGACCGTGAAGGGCGAAAACGGTAATATCGCGAGCCTTTTTAGTTCCGGCTCACCTGCTAAGCAGGCATGCCTGCACTGAAGCTTTTATGGAGAGATGGCCGAGTGGTCGAAGGCGCTCCCCTGCTAAGGGAGTATATGGGCTTAAACTCGTATCGAGGGTTCGAATCCCTCTCTCTCCGCCAGTTTGTTATAATTTTGCCTCAACGCGCCCGTAGCTCAGCTGGATAGAGTACTTGGCTACGAACCAAGGGGTCAGGAGTTCGAATCTCTTCGGGCGCGCCAAATAAAACAAGGGGTTGGCTCAGGCCAGCCCCTTTGCTTTGCTGCTGGGTTGCCTGCCACGAATTTGTTATACGATGCGTTCCGGGGCGACAGAAAGCGAGGGGTTCATGAAGACGAGACAAGCCTGGTTGAAATGGGGATGTGCGCTGGTGCTGTTTGCCGCGGCGCATGCCTGGGCTGCATCGCGTGAGGAAATCAATGCGGAGGTGCGGCAGACGGTGCAGGAGTTCTATAAACACACCAGTGCCGGCAAGGAGCTGTCACAGAAGGCCGCAGGCATGCTGGTGTTCCCCAGCGTGGTCAAGGCCGGCATCGGCATTGGCGGCGAGTACGGCGAAGGGTCGCTCCTCATCGGCGGCAAGCCAGTAGCCTATTACAACATCGCCTCCGCCTCGATCGGCTTTCAGTTGGGTGCCCAGGCGCGCAGCATGATCATCCTGTTCATGACCGAGAATGCGCTGTCCAAATTCCGCGCCAGCGAGGGCTGGAAGGCGGGCGTCGACGGCAGCGTGGCCCTAGCTACGCTGGGGGCGGGCGGTGCCATCGACACCGAGACGGCGAAGAAGCCGATCATCGGCTTCATCTTTTCCAACAAGGGCCTGATGTACAACCTGACGTTCGAGGGCTCGAAGATCACCAAGATCGACCGATAGCGATCAGACCTGCAGGGGCGGCTCCTCCATCAGCGCGATCTGCTCGCGCAGTTCGAGGATGCGATCCTGCCAGTAGCGCTGGGTATTGAACCAGGGGAAGGCCGCTGGGAAAGCCGGGTCTCCCCAGCGCCGGGCCAGCCAGGCCGAGTAGTGCAGCAGGCGCAGGGTGCGCAACGCCTCAATCAGGTGCAGTTCACGCGCATCGAATTCGCAGAAGTCCTCGTAGCCCGCCAGCACGTCGCCCAGCTGGCGCGTCATGTCGGCGCGCTCTCCCGACAGCAGCATCCACAGGTCCTGGACGGCCGGTCCCATGCGGCAGTCGTCGAAATCCACGAAATGCGGCCCTGCGTCCGACCACAGCACGTTGCCGGCGTGGCAGTCGCCGTGCAAGCGGATTGATGAAATTGCACCGGCACGCTCATAGCAGCGGCGCACGCCGTCCAGTGCCTGGTCGGCCACGCTTTGCCAGGCGGCCAGCAGGTCATCCGGCAGGAAGCGGTGCGCTAGAAGGTAATCGCGCGAATCCACGCCGAAGCTGGCAATGTCGAGCGTGGGGCGCTCGCGAAAAGGCGTTACCGCGCCGACGGCATGGATGCGCCCGAGGAAGCGTCCCATCCATTGCAGGGTGTCCGGATTGTCCAGTTCGGGTGCGCGGCCGCCGCGACGGGGGAAAACCGCGAAGCGGAATCCTTCCGCAGCATGCAGGGTCTTGCCGCCGGCC
>JAEHDO010000111.1 GCA_016880375.1 Betaproteobacteria bacterium
GGCACGGCGAACTATCTCGAAGATCCGGCCATGAGCGCCGCTCAATGCGAGACGGCGCTGGCGCGCGGCGCGCAGATCGTCGCCGACCTCCACGCGCGCGGCTGCAACGTCGTCGGCTTCGGCGAGATGGGCATCGGCAACACCGCTGCGGCTTCCCTCATCACCCACTTCCTCGCCGGCATCCCGCTCGCCGACTGCGTCGGGCGCGGCACTGGCCTGGACGATGCCGGCGTGGCGCGCAAGCTGACATTGTTGCAGCAGGCCGCCGCTCTCCATCGTGGCGACCCTGAACCGCTTGCCATCCTCGCCCGCTACGGCGGCTTTGAAATGGCCATGCTGGCCGGCGGCATGCTCGCCGCCGCCGAGCGGAAGATGCTGCTGCTCATCGACGGCTTCATCGTCACCTCGGCCCTGCTGGTGGCGGCGACGCTGCATCCTGCGACGCTGCAGTACTGCGTCTTCTCGCACCGCTCGCAGGAGCGCGGCCACCGCCTGCAGCTGGAGCACCTCGGCGCGCGGCCGCTGCTCGACATGGACCTGCGCCTGGGCGAGGGCACCGGCGCGGCGCTGGCCTGGCCGCTGGTGCGCGCGGCGGCGGCCTTCCTCAACGAGATGGCGAGCTTCGAATCGGCCGGCGTGAGCGAACAGGTCACTCCCTCTCCTCCGGTTCCGGGGGAGAGGGCAGGGGTGAGGGGGTAGTTGGCACATGCTGCGACGCGAAGCTGAAGCCTTCTTCGGCGCGCTGCGCTTCTTCACGCGCCTGCCGGTGCCGGCCTGGGTCGGGCACTCGCAGGAGGCGCTCGACCGGGCGGCGCGCTACTTCCCGCTGGTCGGCATCCTCGTCGGCGTATTGGGGGGACTGACTTTTCTCCTGGCGGCCTTCGTCCTGCCGGTCTCGCTCGCCATCCTGTTCAGCATGGCCGCCACGCTGCTCGTCACCGGCGCCTTCCACGAGGACGGCCTCTCCGATGCGGTCGACGGCTTCGGCGGCGGCTGGAGCAAGGAGCAAGTGCTGGCGATCATGAAGGACTCGCGCATCGGCAGCTACGGCGCCCTCGCCGTCGCGCTGATGCTGCTGGCGAAGTTCAACGCCCTCTACGAGCTGCCCGACGAATGGATCGTGCCGGCCCTCGTCGCCGCGCATGCCGCCTCGCGCTTCTGCTCGACGGCGCTGATCTACGCGCTGGACTATGTGAGGGACGACGACTCGTCGCGCGCCAAGCCGCTCGCCGTGCGCATGGGCGCGGGCAGCCTCGCCGTGGCCGCGTTGTTCGGATTGATTCCGCTGGCGCTGCTGCCGTGGCAGGCCGCCGGCGCCGGCCTGCTGCTGGCAGCGCTGACGACCTTCCTTGCCGCGCGCTACTTCGTCAAGCGCATCGGCGGCTACACCGGCGACTGCCTCGGCGCGACGCAGCAGGGCGCCGAGCTGGCGATCTATGTTGGTATCCTTGCCGTCGCATGGAACTTTTCCTGATCCGCCATCCCGAGCCGGACGTGCCCGAGGGCACCTGCTACGGCCGCAGCGACATCGGCCTCGCCGAGGATGCCGCCGTTTCTGCGGCGCGCCTGCGCGGCATCGTACCGGCGGGCATTCCGGTCTACACCAGCCCGCTCCTGCGCTGCCGCAGCGTGGCGGAACAACTTTCGCCGGCGCCGGCCGTCGACGCGCGGCTGATCGAGATGCATTTCGGCGAGTGGGAGATGCGCCGCTGGGACGAGATCGAGAAAGCCGCCTTCGATGCCTGGGTCGCCGACATCCTCAACTTCGCGCCGCCCGGCGGCGAGTCGGCGGCGGCGATGCTGGCGCGCATCCTCGCCTTCCTCGACGAACTGCGGCAGAGCGAGGCGCCGGCCGCCGCGGTCGTCACCCACGGCGGCGTGCTGCGCGTGCTCTTTGCCCACTGGCTGGAAGTGCCGCCGCGGCGCTGGCCGCGGTTGACGTTCGAGTTTGGCGCCGTCAGCAAGGTCATCCTCGGGCATAAGGATTTGCGCGTGGAATACCTGAATCGCACGTAAAATTGCGATCCATGAAAGTCATTCCCACCGAAATCCACGACGCCCTGATCCTCGAACCGAAGGTCTTCGGCGATGCGCGCGGCTTCTTCCTCGAGAGCTACAACAGGCGCATGCTGGCTGAAACCGCCGGCATCCGCGCCGAGTTCGTGCAGGACAACCACTCCCGCTCCGCCCGCGGCGTGCTGCGCGGCCTGCACTATCAACTGCAACAGCCGCAGGGCAAGCTGGTGCGCGTGGCGGCCGGCGCGGTGTTCGATGTCGCCGTGGACATCCGCCGCAGCTCGCCCACCTTCGGCAAGGTGGCCTGCGTCGAGCTGTCGGACGCCAACCAGCGCATGTTCTGGCTGCCGCCGGGCCTGGCCCACGGCTTCCTCGTCGTCTCCGAATCGGCGGACTTCCTCTACAAGACCACCGACTACTA
>JAEHDO010000538.1 GCA_016880375.1 Betaproteobacteria bacterium
AGGCCCTTTCCAGCCAGATTGCAAGAAGCACGAGAGGCTGCCAAAGTCGATACCATAGCGTCATGAATCTGCTCAAGGCCCTCGCCACGGTCAGCAGCATGACGCTGCTATCGCGCATCCTGGGCTTCGTGCGCGATTTCGTCATCGCCCGGTCCTTCGGCGCCGGGGCCGCCACCGACGCCTTCTTCGTCGCCTTTCGCCTGCCCAACCTGCTGCGGCGCATGTTCGCCGAAGGCGCCTTCTCGCAGGCCTTCGTGCCGATCCTGGCCGAATACAAGAACGCACGCGAGGCGGAGGATACCCGGCGCTTGGCGGATCATGTCGCCACCCTCCTCTTTCTGGTGCTGCTGGCAGTCACCCTGCTTGGCATCGCCCTGACGCCGATCCTGATCTACATCTCGGCACCCGGCTTCGCCGCCGACACGGCCAAATTCGAACTGACGGTCGAACTGACGCGCATCGCCTTTCCCTACATCCTGTTCATCTCGCTGGTTTCGCTGGCCGGCGGCATTCTCAACACCTGGAGCCGCTTCGCCGTGCCGGCCTTCACTCCGGTACTGCTGAATCTTTCCTTCATCGGCATGGCGCTTTTTGCCGCACCGTATTTCGACCCGCCAGTGCTGGCGCTGGCTTGGGCTGTGCTCCTCGGCGGCGCATTTCAGCTTGCCCTGCAACTGCCCTTCCTGGCGCGGATCGGCATGCTGCCACGCTTTTCCCTCTCGCTCGAGGACGATGGCGTCAGACGCATCTTCAAACTGATGCTGCCGGCGCTGCTCGGCGTGTCGGTGACGCAGATTTCCCTCCTCATCAACACTATTTTTGCCTCCTTCCTGCCCCACGGCAGCGTCTCCTGGCTGTACTACGCCGATCGGCTGATGGAATTCCCCGCCGGCCTGCTCGGCGCCGCGCTCGGCACCATCCTCCTGCCAAGTCTCTCCAGGAGCCATGCCGAAAACGATCGCAACGAATTCTCCGCCCTGCTCGACTGGGGGCTGCGGCTGACCTTCCTGCTGACCCTGCCGGCCGCACTGGCACTGGCGCTGCTCGCAGTGCCGCTGCTGGCCACGCTATTCAACTACGGTGCCTTCCAGGCGGACGATGTGCTGAAGACGCGCGATGCCCTGGTGGCCTACAGCGTGGGGCTGACCGGACTGATCCTCGTCAAGGTGCTGGCGCCGGGCTTCTACGCGCGGCAGAATATCCGCACGCCGGTGAAGATCGCGCTGGTTACCTTGGGCGCCACCCAGGCGATGAATGCCGTCTTCATCGTGCCGCTGCAGCATGCCGGCCTGGCGCTGTCGATCGGGCTCGCGTCCTGCCTCAACGCCGCCCTGCTGTGGCGCGGCCTGCGCCGCCGCGGGGATTATCAGCCGCAACCAGGCTGGTCGGCTTTCGGATTGAAACTTGCCGCCGCCCTGATCGCAATGGGCCTCGTGCTGTGGTTCGGCATGGGCGGGCAAGCAAACTGGATCGGCGCGCCGCCGCTGGAGCGGGTCATGCGCCTGTCGGCGCTGGTGGCGGGGGGCGGCACGGCCTATTTCGGCACGCTCTGGCTGCTGGGATTCAGGCTGGAGGATTTCACGAAGAAGGGACGAACCTGAGGAGAAGAGGATGAAATTCTGGACCGATAGTTTCACCCGCATCATCCACGGCGACAACGCTTTCTGCATCCCGCATGCCCAGAACCACGCCTGTCTGGGCGGCAACCACAATCCCCATCTCGCCTGGTCGGATCTGCCGGCGGGCACGAAATCGCTGGCGCTGATTTGCCATGACCCTGACGTACCAAGTCGCGGCGACGACGTCAACCAGGAAAGCCGCACGGTGCCGGCGTCGCTGCCGCGCGTCGACTTCTTCCACTGGGTGCTGGTCGACCTGCCGATGGAACCCTCGCACATCGAATCCGGCGAGTTCTCGCAGGACGTCATGCCACGCGGCAAGAATGGCCCGGGCACGGCGCGCGGCGCGCGCCAGGGACTCAACGACTACACCGGCTGGTTCGCCAACGACAGGGACATGGCGGGCGACTACTTCGGCTACGATGGCCCCTGCCCGCCCTGGAACGACGAGATCCCGCACCGCTACGTGTTCACGCTCTACGCACTGGACATCGCCCGCTGCCCGCTCGAGGG
>JAEHDO010000112.1 GCA_016880375.1 Betaproteobacteria bacterium
GCCGAACTCATCAGCCAGCCGGATATCGGCACGGCGAGGATCAGCACGTAGAGCAGGTGGTGGGCGGCGACGGAGGCGATGCGCTGCCAGGCCGGCATGCCGGCGGGCGGCGGCGGCGCGGGATGCGTCCAGCGCCAGGCGAGGCGCGCCAGCACCAGCAGGAACACCGTGACGCCGATCCACTTGTGGTAGGAGTAGAGCTTCAGCCGGCCCGGCGAGAAGGGCAGGTCGGCCATGTAGATGCCTAGCGGGAAGGCGCAGAAGATCAGCAGGGCGATCAGCCAGTGCAGTGCGATGGCGGTGTGGGTGTAGCCGATGGTGGGCATGGCGTTTCTCATTGTTTCCTCCGGCTTGCCTTCCGACCGGGCAGGGCGGGCGAAGGTTCCGCCGCCGGCGCCGCCTCGAAGGCGTCGCGCAGCCGGCGCAGTTCGGCCTCGCAGCGCTGCATCCGGGCGGCCTCCAGGCCGCCCAGCGCCAGCCGCAGGTGATCGAGGTGGGCGGGGAAGACGGTTTCGAACAGGCGCGTACCGGCCGCCGTCAGGCTGACGATCATGCTGCGGCCGTCCTCGGGCGAGGCGCTGCGCCGCACCAGGCGCTGCGCCTCGAGGCGGTCCACCACGCCGGTGAGAGTGCCCTTGGTGATGAGCGTCTTCTCGCCCAGCTCCTTGAAGCTCAGGCCCGGCGTGTTGCCCAGCGTGGCGACGATGTCGAACTGCGAGGGCGTCAGGCCGAGGCTGCGCACGTGGGCGCCGGAATAGGCCTCGAAGGCCTGGTAGCAGCGGGCGAGTTCTCTCAGCATGGGCAGGAAGGGTTCGCGTGGCACGAGTGTTCCGTTAAGCCTGAATAGTCCTAATACGTACAATAATAGTACGCATTAGGACTAAATGTCAACAAGCGGCTGTCGCCGGCGGCGGTGCGGCAAGGGGGTTACGGTCGGGTTTCCAGGGCGGCGAGGCGGGCTTCGAGGGCTTCCAGCCGGGCGCGCGTGCGGGCGAGGACTGCGCGCTGCACCTCGAACTCCTCGCGGCTGACGAAATCGAGGCGGGCGAAGAAGCCGTTCAGGAGCGCCCGGGCGTTCCTTTCCAGCTCCGGCCCCGGCCCGCGCGCGGCGAGGTCGGCCAGGCGGGCGGCGAGTTCGTCGAGGAATTTTGGGTCGAGCATGGGGTGCCGGCAGGGAGGGTCGCGATCGAGTTTAGCACGCAGGCCTGACTGCACCAGCTTAGTGCGGGGCCGCCTTGCGGCGCGACGTATTGGTGCGCCGGCTTCGCATGCATTCCGCAGCTATTAACCAAGTAATTGATTATAAGATGCTATTTCAGCTGGCATGGTTGATGCGAGAGGGTGGGCGTCCATTTGGTCATTTTGATTCGAGGAGTTCATCATGCGTAAGACCTTGCTTGCCGCTGCAGTATCCGCCGCCTTCTCCCTGCCGGTCGTCGGCCATGCGCAGACCGCCCCTGCGGCGGCGCCCGCCAGCCCGCACACCTTCACGGCCAACATCGGCCTGTACAGCAGCTACCGTTTTCGCGGCATCGACCAGACCTACGGCAAGCCGGCCCTGCAGGGCGGTTTCGATTACGCCCATGCCAGCGGCTTCTATCTCGGCAACTGGAACTCCAACGTGAATTCCGGCGCCGGCTATCCCTCCGGCAACCTGGAGATGGATTTCTACGGCGGCTGGAAGGGCGCCTGGGGCGACTGGGGCCTCGACGTCGGCGCCATTTACTACTACTACCCCGGCACCGACGCCAGCCTGGCGAATGGCACCGCACTGGCGAATGCCAAGACCACCAGCCTGCACACCGGTCGCGTCGACAACACCGAGATCTACATCGGCGGCAGCTGGAAGTTCGTTTCGCTGAAGTACTTCCACGCCGTCAACGACTACTTCTCGGTGCCGCACACCAGCGGCTCGGGTTACCTCGACCTGTCGGCGAACTACGACCTGGGCGACGGCTGGGGCATCAACGGCCACGTCGGCCACCTGCGCTTCAAGAACTACAGCAACGGCCGCTCCAACGGCGACTACACCGACTGGAAGCTCGGCGTCACCAAGGATATTTCCGGCTGGGTGTTCGGCGCCGCCTACGTCGGCACCAACGCCAAGGGCAGCTGCACGCC
>JAEHDO010000539.1 GCA_016880375.1 Betaproteobacteria bacterium
CTTCTGGATAGCCTTGACCTGTTCGTTCAGGTAAAAGTCGCGCTGGTTCTTCTCCATCTGGCGCTTCACACGCCCACGGATCTTCTTGTCGACGTTGAGGATGTCTACCTCCCTGTCGAGCTGCTCGAACAGGTTTTCGAGGCGCGCCTTCACATCGGAGAGATCCAGCACCACCTGTTTGTTTTCGAGTTTGAGAGGCAGGTGGGCGGCAATGGTGTCGGCCAGGCGTCCCGCCTCCTCGATGCCGGAGAGGGAAGTGAGGATCTCGGGCGGGATCTTCTTGTTCAACTTCACGTACTGGTCGAACTGGGCGATGATGGCGCGGCGCATCGCCTCGACCTCGTGCGTGGTGCGCTCGGCGGCGGGCACCGGCACCACCGTGGCGGAGAACATGACGCGCTGGTCGGTGATGCGCTCGATGCGCGCGCGCTGGCTGCCTTCCACCAGCACCTTCACCGTGCCGTCGGGCAGCTTGAGCATCTGCAGGATGTTGGCGACGCAGCCGATGTCGTACATGTCCTCGGCGCCGGGCTCGTCCTTGGCCGCCGACTTCTGTGCCACGAGCAGGATGTTCTTGCCCGCCTCCATGGCGGTTTCCAGCGCCTTGATCGACTTGGGCCGCCCGACGAAGAGCGGGATCACCATGTGCGGGAAAACCACCACGTCCCTAAGGGGAAGCAGTGGGAGTTCGATTTTTTCTGCGGGGAGGTCAAGCGCGCTTGACATGATCGTTGTCCTTTGTAATGGCTGCCGTTAAGCCCACATTGGGGTCAACGGCCGGAAAATCAAGAAGTTCAGTGCCGGCCGAAAGGGCCGGGAGAATCAATCAGTTGGAGCCGGCCACCTTGGGCTGGTCGGCATAGATCAGGATCGGCTTCGAGGCACCCTCGATCATGCCCTCGTCAACCACCACCTTGGAGACATTCTCCATGTTGGGAAGTTCATACATGGTATCGAGCAGCACCGACTCGAGAATGGAACGCAGGCCACGCGCCCCGGTCTTGCGCTTGAGCGCGCGGCGGGCAATCGCCTGCAGGGCTTGCGGACGGACTTCGAGTTCCGCGCCTTCCATGGCAAACAGCTTCTGGTACTGCTTGATCAAGGCATTCTTCGGTTCGACGAGGATCTCCATCAGCGCCGCCTCGTCCAGTTCATGCAGCGTGGCCACCACCGGCAGGCGGCCGACGAACTCCGGAATCAGGCCGAACTTGATGAGATCCTCCGGCTCGATCTTGCGCAAGGTCTCGGAAACGTCCTTGCTGTCGCGACTCTTCACCTCGGCGCCGAAGCCGATGCCGGCCTGCTCCGTGCGGTTGCGGATGACCTTGTCCAGCCCATCGAAGGCACCGCCGCAGACAAAAAGGATATTGGTGGTATCGACCTGGACGAAATCCTGGTTCGGGTGCTTGCGGCCGCCCTGCGGCGGCACCGAGGCGATAGTGCCCTCGATGAGCTTGAGCAGCGCCTGCTGAACACCCTCGCCGGAAACGTCACGCGTGATGGACGGGTTGTCGCTCTTGCGTGAAATCTTGTCGATCTCGTCGATGTACACGATTCCCTGCTGAGCCTTTTCCACCTCGTAGTCGCACTTCTGCAGCAGCTTCTGGATGATGTTCTCGACGTCCTCGCCGACGTAGCCGGCCTCGGTCAGCGTCGTCGCATCGGCCATGACGAAAGGCACATTGAGCAGCCGCGCCAGGGTCTGCGCCAGCAGTGTCTTGCCCGAACCGGTCGGACCGATGAGCAGGATGTTGCTCTTCGCCAGCTCGACCTCGTCGCTCTTCGACAGGTGCTTGAGGCGCTTGTAATGATTGTAGACGGCAACGGAAAGAATGCGCTTGGCGGGATCCTGGCCGATGACGTACTGGTCGAGAATGGCGCAGATTTCCTTCGGCGTCGGCAGGTCGCCCTTGGCGCCCTTGCCGCCGTGATCGGCGGCAATCTCGTCGCGAATGATGTCGTTGCACAGCTCGATGCATTCGTCGCAAATGAAGACGGACGGGCCGGCAATGAGCTTCCTCACTTCGTGCTGGCTCTTGCCGCAGAAGGAACAGTAGAGGAGCTTTTCGCCTGGGGTCTTCTTTTCCGTCATTTCCGTCTCCGGTCGTCCGTTACGCCGCAGTCTCTGCGCGGTTCGTCAACACCTTGTCCACCAGGCCGTAGTCGACCGCCTCG
Source organism: Betaproteobacteria bacterium (assembly GCA_016880375.1). GTDB lineage: Bacteria > Pseudomonadota > Gammaproteobacteria > Burkholderiales > Rhodocyclaceae > Desulfobacillus. The sequence continues at coordinate 2,176 of JAEHDO010000539.1, forward strand.
GGTCCCGAGAGGAAGTTGTCGCGGTCCGTGTCGCGCTCGATGCGATCGATCGGCTGGCCGGTATGCAGCGCCATGATCTCGTTGAGCCGGGCGCGCAGGTAGAGGATTTCCTTGGCGTGGATCTCGATGTCGGAGGCCTGGCCCTGAAAGCCGCCCATCGGCTGGTGAATCATCACGCGCGAATTCGGCAGGCAGAATCGCTTGCCCTTGGCGCCGGCCGTCAGCAGGAAGGCGCCCATGCTCGCCGCCTGGCCGACGCAAAGCGTCGACACGTCCGGCTTGATGAACTGCATGGTGTCGTAGATGGCCAGGCCCGCCGAGACGGAACCGCCCGGCGAGTTGATGTAGAAGTAAATGTCCTTGTCGGGGTTTTCCGACTCGAGGAAGAGCAACTGGGCAACGATCAGGTTGGCCGTGACGTCATTCACCGGTCCGACGAGGAAGACGACGCGCTCCTTGAGCAGGCGCGAATAGATGTCGTAGGCGCGTTCGCCGCGCCCGCTCTGTTCGATCACCATGGGAACCA
>JAEHDO010000113.1 GCA_016880375.1 Betaproteobacteria bacterium
GTGAAACCGCTTTTTTTGTTAGTTTGTCGCGATGGACCGGGATCTTTTCGCGCTCGAGGAACGCATCGAGCAATTCATTACGCTGTGCCAGAACCTGCGCACCGAGAATCAGGAACTGCGCACGCGGATGGCCGGCCTCGAAGTCGAGCGAAACCGCCTCAACGAGAAAATCGAGACGGCCTGCAGCCGCCTGGAATCCCTCATGGAGCAGATGCCCGAGCAATGAGCAAGAAGGAAGCCAATACGCTCGACATCGTCCTCATGGGGCGCGAATACCGCGTCGCCTGCACCCCGGAGGAACGCGAAGCCCTGCAAGGCGCAGTGGCCTTCGTCGACGAGAAGATGCGCGAAATCGGCGAAAAGACCAAATCCACGGGCGAGCGCCTGGCCGTCATGACGGCCCTCAACCTCGCCCACGAACTGCTCTCCATCAAGCTGCCGGGCGGCTTTGACCTGCAGGAGTTCCGGCGTAGAATCGCCGCCATGCAGTCGCGGCTCGACGAGGCGATGGCCAGCCAGGAACAGCTGTTCTAGGCCGCTCTCGCGGCATCCCGCCCGGCGTCAAGATTTCCCCTGCCGTGTTCGCCAAGGTCAACCATTCCTTGAACCAATGACTTGGCATTGGCTGCGGACCAAAGCGTCACTTTTGTGAGCGTCCCTCATTCGTGAGCCCGGACGCACCTGCGGTGACCGGAAAGCGGTCACTCTGGACCTCAGGTTCAGGATGCCGGCCTAGCGGCACAGGCGGGGGATCCCCTGTCGCGGGCAGCGCGCCCGGGCAGGCGCCGCCGGCCCGAAAATAATCCGAAGAAATCCCCCCTGCCGGGGCCGACGGCGCATGCCGTCGATTACAATCCCATGGCTTGGCCGCCCGGGGGGCGGTGCCTTTCCCTGCTCGAGGACAAGACCATGATCCAGCGCATCCCGCCGCATCTCGCCCTGACCCGGACCGGATCGGGGGGCGCCGTCGTCCGGGCGGCGTTTGCGCCTTTCGCGCTCGCCGCCAGCCTGCTCCTGGCCTCGGTGCCGGGCGCCGCGGCCGAGGCCCCGCAGGCCGCCCCGGGCGGGCGCCCGCGCATCGGCCTGGTGCTGGGCGGCGGCGGCGCCAAGGGCGGCGCCCACATCGGCATCATCAAGGTGCTGGAAGAAATGCGCGTGCCGGTGGACTGCATTGCCGGCACCTCGATGGGAGCGATCGTCGGCGCGGCCTATGCGACCGGCCTCACGGCGGAAGCGCTCGAGAAGGTGGTCTCCGAGGTCAACTGGAAGGAAACCCTGAAGAGCGCGCCGCGGGAAGACGTGCCGGTGCACCGCAAGCAACTCGACTTCATCTTCACCATGGGGTTCGAATTCGGCGTCAAGGACGGCGGCATCGCCGCCCCCGCCGGCATCGTGCCGACGCACCAGATCGAAGCGCTGTTCCGCCGCATCGTGGCGAACGCGCGCCAGACCGACGACTTCAGGCAGCTGCCGATCCCCTTCCGGGCAGTTGCCACCGACCTCGAGAGCGGCGCCATGGTGGTGTTCGAAAAGGGCGACCTGACGGTTGCGATGCGCGCGAGCATGGCGGTGCCGGGCGCCTTTTCGCCGGTCGACTACAACGGCCGGCTCCATGCCGACGGCATGCTGGTGCGCAACCTGCCGGTGGACGTCGCGCGCGACGCCTGCGCCGACGTCGTCATCGCGGTTCCGGTGGGCAACCCGGCCGCCACGCGCGCGCAGCTCGGCAGCGCGCTGGCGGTGGCCGGGCAGGCGATGAACATCGCCATCGAGGCCA
>JAEHDO010000540.1 GCA_016880375.1 Betaproteobacteria bacterium
ACAAGCCGCAGCCCGCGCGTGTCTGCTATCCGACGGTGGCGGTGCGGGACCGGGCCGTGCATTTTTGCGGGGTGAGCGACATCGTGGAGCCCTACCGGGCGTGGCGCGACTTCAAGCGCGAACTCACGGGCCGGGAGTGGGACTACGCCGCCGGCGTGCGCCACTGGCAGCCGAGGAAGCCGAACCACGGCCTCTCCGTGGTGCCGCCGCGCTCGGCGCTGTGGGTGGACTGGCGCGGCCGGCGCTTCGCCCCGCCGCTGGTGACCGGCTTCGACACGCGCGACCTGGTGACGCAGGTATGCGCCACCGAGCGGCAGTATTCCTGGCAGATCCTCAACCGCAGGATCGCGCTGAAGGAGCTGGCGATCTCCGGCGCCGAGTTCAACCCCTCGATCCGCGACAAGAAGCGGCTGGCCTTCCTGCGCGACCTGCTCTTCGGCAACCGCTGGCTGGTCGACACGCTGGTCGAAAAATGCGAGGACGTCGTCGTCGCCGACACGCTGCCGGCGCTGGTGGAGAAGATGAACGCGCTGCAGGGCGACAAGGCGGTCGACCTGGAGGCGCTGGGGGAGGCGATCAGCCGCTACGACGCCCAGGTGGCGCGCGGCCCGGCCCGCTTCGAGGACGAGCAGCTGCAGCGCATCGCGCTGCTGCGCCAGTGGAAGGGCGATCGCATACGCACCTGCAAGTTCCAGAAGATCCACGACGGCAAGGCGCTGCCGCTGATCGCCATCCGCGAGTTCATCATCAGCCGCAAGAGCCTCGGCGGCATCCAGACCGACCTGCAGGGGTGCGTGCTCGACACGGCGGGCAATCCGATCCCGCGCCTGTATGCGGCGGGCGAGGCGACCGGCTTCGGCGGCGGCGGCATGCACGGCCTGCGTGCGCTGGAGGGCACCTTCCTCGGCGGCTGCGTGCTCAGCGGCCGCATCGCCGGACAAACCATAGGAAAAGCGCTATGAAGAAGACCGCAGCCTGGCTCGCCGTGCATGCGCTGGAGCAGCTCGGCGTGAAATTCACCTTCGGCATCCCGGGGGTGCAGAACACCGAGTTCTACGACGAGCTGAACAAGTCGGAGAAGATCACGCCGGTCCTCGTCACCCACGAGGGCAGCGCCTCCTTCATCGCCGACGCGGTGAGCCGCGTCTCCGGCAGCGTCGGCACCCTGGCCATCGTGCCGGCGGCCGGGCTGACCCACGCCGCCAGCGGCATCGCCGAGGCGCTGCTCGCCGGCGTGCCGATGCTGGTGATCACCGGCGGCATCCGCACCGACCTCGGCAAGCGCTACCAGCTGCACGAGATCGACCAGCACGCCTTCATGAAGCCGCTGACCAAGGCGAGCTTCCTCATCACGCGCCACGCCGACGTCGTGCCGACGCTCTACGAGGCCTACCGCATCGCCGTCTCGGGCGAGCCGGGGCCGGTGTTCGTCGAGCTGCCGGTGAACCTGCAGCTCTTCCCGGAGGAGGTGGGCGAGCTGCCCGCCTACGTGCCGCCGCCTGCAAAATCGCTGCCGCCGCAGGCGGCCATCGAACGCGCGGCGGACCTGCTGCTGGCGGCGAAGCGCCCCGGCCTCTTCGTCGGCTGGGGCGCGGCCGATGCGCTGCCGCTGCTCGTCGAGGTCGCCGAGTTCCTGCAGGCGCCGGTGGCCACCTCGCTGCAGGGGCTGTCGGTGTTCCCCGCCACGCATCCGCTGCACGCCGGCTTCAGCTTCGGCCCGCACGCGGCGCCGGCCGCGCGCAACGCCTTCGCCGGCTGCGACGCGCTCCTCGCCGTCGGCACGCGCTTCGGCGAGATTGCCACCGGCAGCTTCGGCGTCACCGTGCCGGAGAACCTGGTGCACATCGACATCAACCCCGAGGTCTTCAGCAAGAACTACCCGGCGAAAGTGGCGCTCGAAGGCGATGCCGCCGCCGTGCTGCAGGGGCTGACTTTTGCCTTGCGCGCGCGCGGCGCCGCGCGGCCGGCCGGCAGCGGCCCGCAGGAGCAGATCCGCCGCGACAAGCAGGCCTACCGCGAGGAATGGTATGCCCACGACGGCAAGGGCCGCGTCAATCCGGCGCGCTTCTTCGACGAGGTGAGGAAGCAGATGCCGGACGACGCCATCGCCACGGTGGACGACGGCAACCACACCTTCCTCACCGCCGAGCTCTACCCGGTGCATGCCGGCCGCGCGCTGGTGCTGCCGACCGACTTCAACTGCATGGGCTATGCCGTGCCGGCCTCCGTCGGCGCCAAGCTGTCGCAGCCGGCGCGCGAAGTGTTCTCCATCGTTGGCGACGGCGCCTTCATGATGACCTGCATGGAGATCCTCACCGCGACCAAGGAGGGGCTGGGCATCGTCTACTTCGTCTTCCACGACGGCGAGCTGTCGCAGATCGCCCAGGCGCAGGAGATCCCCTACAACCGCAAGCCCTGCGCCATCCTCGGCTCGGTCAACCTGGAAGGCGTGGCGCTGGCCACCGGCGCCGCCTACCTGCGCATGGCGGACGACGCCGCCATCGCCGGCTGCGTCGCCGAGGCGCGCCGCCTCGCCGCGACGGG
>JAEHDO010000114.1 GCA_016880375.1 Betaproteobacteria bacterium
CCGATGTCGCCGGCGATGGTCAGGTTCTTCAGCTGCGACAGCGTGTAGTAGATGCCCATGTGCGGGCAGGAGGCGCACAGCGTCGGCGGCCGCGGGAAGAGCGGCGGCGCATTTGCCAACACTCCGGAGGCGGACTCGGGCGCGGGCGCCGCCTCCTTGCGCAGCAGGCGCTCGACGGCGGGCTTCACCACTTCGGGTGCAAGCTCGCCCGTGCGCGGCAGGATGTCCTTGCCGTGCACGGCGAAGCCGGCGGCCTTCAATTCGATCTCGAGGATCGGTTCGACCTCCTCCACCACCACCAGGGTGTCGGCCATCTCCGCCAGCGCCGCCACCTTCTCCAGCGGCCAGGGATAGGACAGGCCGAGCTTCAGCAGCGGCGCGTCGGGGAAGGATTCACGCACATGCATGTAGGCCGGGCCGCTGGTGATGAAGGCGACGCGGTGGTCCGTGCCCGGCTCGATGACGTTGAGCGGCGTACGGTCGGACAGGCGTTTCAGCTCCTGCTCGCGCTCGAACATCAGCGGAATGCGGCGCTTGGCGTGGCCGGGCACCATCACCCAGCGCTCGGCATTCTTGCTGAAGCCGGTGGACTTGCGCTCGATGCGCTCGCCGACGGTGACCAGGCCCTTGACGTGGCAGATGCGCGATGTCAGGCGCAGGATCACCGGCACCTTGAATTCCTCCGACAGCTCGAAGGCGTAGCGCGCCATGTCGTAGGCTTCCTGCGAATCGGCCGGCTCGAGCATCGGCACGTGGGCGAAGCGGCCCCAGTGGCGGGAATCCTGTTCGTTCTGCGAAGACGACAGGCCGATGTCGTCGGCGACGGCGATCACCAGGCCGCCCTCGACGCCGGTCAGGGTCAGCGTCATCAGCGCATCGGAGGCGACGTTGAGGCCGACGTGCTTCATGGCGCTGAAGGAACGCGAGCCCATCATCGAGGCGCCGATGGCGACTTCCAGCGACACCTTCTCGTTCACCGACCACTCGGTGTACATGTCCGGATAGGTGGACAGCTGCTCCAGCATCTCGGTCGCCGGCGTGCCCGGATACCCGGCGCAGACCTTGGTCCCCGACTCCCACACCGCGCGCGCCACGGCCTCGTTGCCCGACATCAGGAGCCGGCTCGCCGCCGGCGCCGGCATGACTGCTGCCATCTGCACCACCCCGTTGAATGAAATCAAGAAAAGAGAGGTGAAGCTACTTTGGCCAAGGGATTTCCCCCTTGATACAGGTCAAAGGTATTTCAGTCTTGGGATTGAATCAGGAGGGCGGCATCGCCGCCTGCCGCAGCACGCCCTCGAAGCGCTCGACCACGGCCGGCCAGCCGCGCGCTTCCATGTCGAGCCTCGCCCGCCGGCCGTTCGCCCGACGCAGGTCGTCATCCATCGCCAGGCCGAGCGCCGCAGAGACGAATGCCGCTTCATCGCCGGGCGGCACGCACCGTCCGCTGAAGCCGTCGGCGATGATCTCCGCCGCCGCCGCGCTGCGGTAGGCCGTCACCGCCAGGCCGCTCGCCATCGCCTCGGCGACGACGTTGCCGTACGTCTCGCTCAGGCTGCCGAACAGAAACAGGTCGCCCGAGGCGTAGTGCGCGGACAGGTCGGCGCCGGTACGCGTGCCGGCGAAGCGATCCTGCGGACGTTCGCGTTTCAGGCGCGCCGCCGCCGGTCCGTCGCCGACCCAGACCATGCGCGCCTGCGGACAGGCGGCACGAATCGCATCGAAGGCGCGACAGGTCAGGTCGAGATTCTTCTCCGGCGCCAGCCGGCCGACATAAAGGCAGGTGAGGTCGCGCTCGCCGACGCCCCAGGCTTCGCGCAGGTCGCGCGAGCGGCGGCTGGGCGTGAACAATTCGGTGTCGACGCCGCGGCCCACCACGCACACGCCGGGGATACCCTCGCCGGCCAGGTCCGCCGCCAGCGCCGCGGTCGGCACGACGGTGGCGCGGGTGCGACGGTGCAGGCAGCGCAGGTAGGCGGCCACTGCCGGCCGCATCCAGCCGAAGCCGTAGTGCACGCTGTAGCGGTCGAAATTGGTGTGGAAGCCCGAGGTGACGGGCAGGTCGAGGCGCCGCGCCGCCGCCACCGCCGACCAGCCCAGCGGTCCTTCGGTGACGACGTGCACCACGTCCGGCCGCCGTTCGCGCCAGGCGCGCGCCAGCGCGCCGCCGGCCGGCAGGCCGAAGCGCAGCCCCGCGTAACCCGGCAGCGGCAAGCCGGCCAGCAACAGGTCGCCCTCGTCCCCCTGGTCCTCGCGCGACTGGCGCGGCCGCAGCACGCTGACCCGGTGTCCGCGACCGCGCAGGCCTTCGATCAGGCGGCCCACCGTCATGGCCACGCCATTGACCTCCGGTGGATGCGTCTCGGTAACGACGGCGATGTTCAGCCCGTTCATAGCAGCACGCTCGCCCATACGGCAAGCACATTGAACAGCGCGACGAACACTGCCGCGCTGCCGATGTCCTTGGCGCGCTTGGCGAGGCGATGATCTTCGAGGCCGATGCGATCCACTGCCGCCTCCAGCGCCGAGTTGATCAGTTCCACCACCAGCACCAGCAGCACGCTGGCGATCATCAGGGCGCGGCCGACACCGTCCACGGGCAGCAGGAAGGCGGCAGGCAGCATGGCGGCGGCCAGCCACACCTCCTGGCGAAAGGCGTCCTCGCAGCGATAAGCGGCTTCGAGGCCGGCGAGGGAATAGTGGAAGGCGTTCCACACCCTCCTTAAGCCGGTCTTGCCTTTATAGGGACTTTCCATGGAGCGGGATTTCCGTTCTTGTGGTAATCGAAGTAAAGGTCCGCCAGCCGCGCCGCCATGGTCTCGTCGGACCAGCTGCGGGCATAGCCCCAGGCCTCGCTGCCGAGCCGGGCGCGCAAGGCGGCGTCGGAGAGGACTTCCACCACCGCGTCGGCGAAGGCGGCAGGGTCCTCGGCCGG
>JAEHDO010000541.1 GCA_016880375.1 Betaproteobacteria bacterium
CCGCGGTGCTGAAGCGCTACGAGGCGGAAGGCCGCCAGCAGGCCGACGCGCCGCTGATGCACTGGGCCATCTGGGATGCCATGTTCAAGGCGCAGAACGCCTTCGAGGGCGTCGTCTCCAACTTCCCGAGCAAGTTCGTATCCACCCTGCTGCGGCGGACCATCTTCCCGCTCGGCCGGCCTTATGTCGTGCCGTCCGATCGCCTCGGCGGCCAGGTCGCCGACCTGCTCATCGCCCCCTCGGCGACGCGCGACCGCCTCACCGCCGGCATGTACCTCCCGCGCGAAGAGAAGGATCCGGTCGGCGTCATTGAATTGGCGCTGGAAGCCACCCTGCAGGCCGAGGGCGTACAGGCCAAGATTCGTGCCGCGCAGAAGGCCGGCAAGCTGGCCGGCCGCCATGTGGAGGAAGTGCAAAGTCAGGCGCTGGCGCACGGGGTCATCACTTCGGCGGAGCATGCGCTGCTGGTGCGTGCCCGCGAGCTGACCGCCGAGGTCATCAAGGTGGACGATTTCCCCTTCGACCTCGGCCTGCAGCGCAGCGAACCGAAACCGGCGCAACATCGCGCTGCGGCTTAACAGCGAACCACCAAGACACAAAGCAGCACCAAGGAGAACTTCTTGGTGAACCTTGGTGACTTGGTGTCTTGGTGGTGAAAGATTTTTCAGGAGTGAAAATGAACGCCAAACCGGTCTACATCATCGACGGCGCGCGCACGCCCTTCCTCAAGGCGCGCAACGCCCCCGGCCCCTTCTCGGCGGGCGATCTCGCCACCGCCGCCGGCCGCGCCCTGCTGGTGCGCCAGCCCTTCGCCGCGGAGGACCTCGACGAGGTCATCCTCGGCTGCGCCTCGCCCTCGCCGGATGAAGTCAACATCGGCCGCGTCGCCGCCTTGCGCATGGGCTGCGGCCACAAGGTGCCCGGCTGGACGGTGATGCGCAACTGCGCCTCCGGCATGCAGGCGCTCGACTCGGCCATTTCCAACATCAACGCCGGCCGCTCGCAGCTGGTTCTGGCCGGCGGCGTCGACGCGCTGTCGCACGCGGCACTCCTTTATTCCAGAACGATGGTCCTGTGGTTCGCGAAGATGGCGCAGGCGAAGTCCGTCGGCCAGAAGGCGGCGCTGTTCGCGAAACTGAAACCCGGCGCGCTGCTCTCGCCGGTGATCGGCATCATGAAGGGCCTCACCGATCCGGTGGTGAACCTGCTGATGGGGCAGACGGCGGAGAACCTCGCCTTTCGCTTCGGCATTACGCGCGATCAGATGGATGCCTTCTCGGTGCGCAGCCACCAGCGCGTCGCCGCCGGCCAGGACGCCGGCCATTACGGCGAGGTGGTGCCGCTGGTCGGCCGTGACGGCAAGGTCTTCGCCGCCGACGACGGCGTGCGGCGCGATTCCTCGATGCAAGGCCTGGCCAAGCTGAAGCCCTTCTTCGATCGCAAGTACGGCAAGGTCACCCCCGGCAACAGCTCGCAGATCACCGACGGCGGCGCCTGGCTGGTCCTCGCCTCCGAGGAGGCGGTCGAGCGCCACCGGCTGCAGCCGATCGGCCGCATCGTCGACTCGCAATGGGCCGGCCTCGATCCGGCGCAGATGGGCCTGGGGCCGGTGCATGCCGCCACGCCGATCCTGCAGCGCCACGGCCTCGGCCTCAACGACCTCGACGCCTGGGAAATCAACGAGGCCTTCGCCGCCCAGGTGATCGGCTGCCTCGAAGCCTGGAAGGATGCCGCCTACTGCAAGGAGCAGCTCGGCCTCGACGCGCCGCTGGGCGAGCTCGACGAAAGCAAACTCAACGTCGACGGCGGCGCGATCGCACTGGGCCATCCGGTCGGCGCCTCCGGCGCGCGCATCGTCCTGCACCTGCTGCACGTACTGCGCCGCACGGGAGGCAGGCGCGGCATCGCCACCATCTGCATCGGCGGCGGCCAGGGCGGCGCCATGCTGGTGGAGACGGTTTGATTTAAGCCATGCGGCAGGAAATTCAACTCGATTTCCGCGCACGCCCCTCGGCGCTGGCCTTCATGGCGCGGGCGGTGCGGCCCTCGCCCGGGCTGAAGCGGGGCGTGCCGGCGATCGC
>JAEHDO010000542.1 GCA_016880375.1 Betaproteobacteria bacterium
CTGGCCTTCGAGGAAGCCAAGCGCTGCTACCTGTGCAACCTGCGCTACCAGATCGATATCGACCGCTGCATCTTCTGCCGCGCCTGCATCGAGGTGGCGCCGAGGAACTGCATCAAGCTGGTGCGCGGCGTCGAGGTGAACGACGACGGCGCCTACGGCAAGCTGCTGGAGACCAAGGAGTGGAACCAGGTCGGCGCCATCTGGATCGACAACAACGAGTGCATCCGCTGCGGCCAATGCTTCAAGGCCTGCCCGGTGCAGTGCATCTCGATCTCGCGCTGCGAATTGACCGAGGTGGAGGTCTGAGATGACAAAAGCCAAGAATGGCCGGCACCACGTCGTCATCGGCAGCGGCGTCGCCGGCAGCCAGGCGGCGGAAACGCTGCGGGCGCGCGAGCCCGACGCCCGCGTCAGCATCCTGACGCTGTCGAGCCTGCTCTTCTACAACCGCTACGACCTGCCCAAGGTCTTCCGCGGCCACCGCGACTGGCGCGAGTTCCTCGCCTATCCGGCCGAGTACTACCGCGACCACCGCATCGAGGTGCGGCGCTGCAGCCGCGTCGCCGGCGTGGACGCCACCCGGCGCGCCATCACCCTCGAGCACAAGGAGGAGATCCGCTTCGACACGCTGCTGGTGGCCTCCGGCGGGCGCGGCTACGTTCCCGAGGAACTGAGCGAGTTCCGCCCGCTGATGCATCCCTTTTCCAGCTATACCGAGGCCGTCACCGCCGCCGCCGCAGTGCCCGAGCGCGGCCACGTCATCATGCTCGGCGGCGACATGATCGGCCTCGACCTGGCGCGCACGCTCATCGATACCCGCTACCGCGTCACCCTGGTGGCCGGCGCGCAGACCTTCTGGCCGCACGAAGTGGCGGAGGACGAGCGCCCCGGCCTGATCGCGGCGCTGGAAAGCATGGGCATCGAGGTGATCGAGGCGGCCGACGCCGGCGGCATCGCTTCGATCGAGCGTGGCGCGAAGGGCCTCTCGGCGCGGCGCGTGCTGTTCCGCGACGGCACCGAGCTCCATGGCGACGCGGTGATGCCCTTCTTCGGCCTGTCGCCCTCGGTCGAGTTCATGCTGGGGTCGGGCACCGACATCGAGCGCGGCCTGCTGGTGAATCCGGCCCTGCGCACCACCAGCGAGGGCATCTACGCCGCCGGCGACGTCTGCCAGATCTGGTCCGATGCCGACAAGCGCTATCGCTTCTACTACGGCTGGAAGAACGTGCGGGCGATGGGTGATCTCGCTGCCCGCAACATCGCCGGCGACGACGATCCCTGGGTGCCGGCGCAGGACGAGAAGCTGCATATCGGCAGCGACGGCAAGATCCAGTCTCCTTTCTGGGAATACGAGTAGGTTCTATATGGCGACAGATATCCAGATCTCCATCGTCGGCTCGGCCGGCGACGGCACCATCGCCGCCGGCGAAATCCTGCGCAGCGCGCTGGCCGGCATGGGCTACAAGGTCATCAGCTTCGACATCTATCCGCCCGAGATCC
>JAEHDO010000115.1 GCA_016880375.1 Betaproteobacteria bacterium
CCGCCATGGTCTCGTCGGACCAGCTGCGGGCATAGCCCCAGGCCTCGCTGCCGAGCCGGGCGCGCAAGGCGGCGTCGGAGAGGACTTCCACCACCGCGTCGGCGAAGGCGGCAGGGTCCTCGGCCGGCACGCGGCAGCCCTGGCGCGGCGCCAGGATGTCGACGGTGCCCATCTGGGCGAAGGCCACCACCGGCAGACCGACGGCCATCGCCTCCAGCAGCACCAGCCCCTGCGTCTCGGTGCGCGAGGCGAAGACGAAGACGTCGGCGGCGGCATAGCAGTCGGGCAGGTCGCGATGGCGGTCGAGGTAGCCGGTGAAGCGCACGGCATCTCCCAGCCCGAGCCGTGCCGCCTGGGCGCGCAGGGCCGGCAGGGCCGGGCCCTCGCCGGCGACGAGCAGCAGCAGGTCGGGACGACGCCTCACCGCCTCCGCCGCCATTTCCAGCAGGAAGCCGATGTTCTTCTCGTGCGCCACGCGGCCGACGAAGAGGGCGACCGGCCGCGCCGGCGCGATGCCGTGGGCGGCGCGGAAGCGCGCGCGGTCGCCGCCGGCGAAGCGCGCCAGCGGAATGCCCGTCGGCAGGATGTGGATCGGCGCGCGCACGCCGTAGTCGCTCAGGCGCTCCTGCATCGCCAGCGAGGGCACGACGACGCCGTCGAGGGCGTTGCACTGCCGGCGCGAGAGGTGCCGCGCCAGGGCGCGCAGGCCGCGCGCCGGCAGGAACGGCGCGTAGTGGTGCAGGTATTCCTCGAACAGGGTGTGGTAGGTCGCCAGCACCGGCACGCCCGTGCGCCGTGCCGCGCGCAAACCCGAGTAGTGCGCCGCGAAGGGCGTCTGGATGTGCACCAGGTCGCACTCGGCGGCATGCTCATGCACGGTGCGCGACATGGCGCGCCAGGCGACGATGCGGTCCTCCGGATCGCGCGGCACCGCTCGGCCAGGCACGCGCGTCACGCCGGGCGCCTCCGGCTCGTCGCCGTAGCGCGGCGCGACGATGCGCACCTCGATGCCCTGCCCGGCGAGGGTATGGCGAAAAGTTTCGATGGAGGTGGAAACGCCGTTGATGCGGGGGAAATACACGTCGGACACCATCAGCACGCGCATCAGGCGGCAATCCTTTCTTTCGCCCCGGGGAGCGCCGTCACGCTGGCCGGTGCATGCCATTCCACCAGTTCCAGACGGCCGTCCAGGTGCTCGACGATGGCGGTGCAGGAATCCACCCAGTCGCCGCAGTTGATGTAGGCGACGCCGTCGATGTCCTTGATGACGGCGCAATGGATGTGGCCGCAGACGATGCCGTCGAGGCCGCGCGCGGCGGCGTGGCGCACGGCGTTCTCCTCGAAATCAAAAATGAAGTTGAGCGCCTTCTTGATGCGGCGCTTGGCGTAACCGGCAAGCGACCAGTAGCCGGCCAGCCCGAGCTTGCGCCGCAGCCAGGAGGTCCAGCGGTTGGCGCGCACCAGCAGGTTGTAGGAAACATCGCCGAGGACGGCGACCCAGCGGTGGTGGCGCGTCACCTGGTCGAAGGCGTCGCCGTGGATGAGCAGGAAGCGGCGGCCGTCGACCATGGTGTGCACCGCCTCCTCGACGACCTGGATGTCGCCGAACGCCGAGTCGACGTAGTCGCGCAGCGCCTCGTCGTGGTTGCCGGGGATGAACACCACGCGCTCGCCGTGGCGCGCCCGCCGCAGCACCTTCTGCACCACGGTGTTCTGCGCCGCGTTCCAGTGGATGCCGCGCTTCATGGCCCAGAAATCGATGATGTCGCCGATGAGGTAAAGCTCGTCGGCGGTATGCTCGCGCAGGAAATCGAGGAGCCGCTCTGCCTGGCAGGCACGCGTGCCCAGGTGGATGTCGGAGAGAAACAGGGTTCTTACACGCGGCATGCGCGCAGTCTGCGGCCCGCGCATGATCGCTCCGTTAAGATTTGATGACCGTCGCGTGACAGAAACGGCCGACATCATTTCGTAACCTGCAACCGCGACAATGCCGTCGTCGCCTCCGACCCCCTCCCCATGGAAAAAGCCCACATCATCGACGCGCTCGGCGAGAGCGGACTGCTCCTGCCGATGCTGCTCAACGGCGCGCTGGCCGCCAACGACCGCGCCAAGTACTACTTTAGCCTGCTGCAGATGGCTCAGTCGAAAGCCCTGCATCCGGATGCTCCCGCCTCCGACCTGCGCATCGAGCGCCAGGCCGCCGGCATCGCCGAGGAATCCTGCGACGGCGTCGTCGCCGCCAGCAGCCGGGGCGAAGGCGATCTCTACCGCATCCCGCGCGTGCAGGCCGTCTGCACGGCGCTCTACCAGGATCTGCAGCGCATGCTGGAGCCGATCCAGGCCGGCCACAGCCCGGAGTGGGGCAACTTCGCCGCGCGCCTGAAGCTGCTCGCCGCCAAGCCCTGGTGCAAGACCGACGATCTCATCTCCGGCGAGCAGATCGCCGCCATGACCTCGGGCGACCGCAAGCGGGCCGACAGCCTGCATCTGCTGGTCATGGACATGCACAAGGCCCTCAACGCCCTCCAGGCAAAGGTGGCCACCGAAGTCATCGACGGCGCCCAGGCCTACGACATCCGCAGCGAGGACCGCAGCCTGATCGGCGCCTTCATGCGCGGCGTGAACCAGTCCCTGCCGCTGAAATTCGACCACCCCGGCCTGGGCACGACGGCGACGCGCTCGGGCGACATTCTGGTGCTGCAGAACGACATCGGCACCACCGACGCCCATGTCCTCGTCGTGCATGTCGAGGGCCTGCGCGCCCAGCTCACCTACACCGACGTGCACATGCAGCGCCTGCTCTTCCTGCAGAGCCTGTTCGAGGGCTGGCGCGTCGGCTGGGAGGACACCCGCTCGCGCGCCGACCATTCGATGGAGGACGGCGTCTATCACCTCTGCGTCGGCACCTACACGGCGCGCAAGGCGAAGGAACTGGAGGACTACCTCGCCTTCCTCGGCTCCCGCCTGGTGTTCCTCATCGACTGGAACCGCGCCCGCAAGCGCCTGCGCCAGCTGCTGCCGAAGAAGGAGGCCCTCGCCCTGCTGAAATGGGCGGCGGACAACAACCATGGCCACATGGCCTTCCTGCGTGCCGGCGGCGAGCAGATGGTGTTCGAGGCGCTGGCCTTCACCGCGCGTGCGCCGCTGCCGCTGGGCGCGCGCCTGGACAGCGTGCTCGGGCGCGAGCCGGCCGCGGAATACATGAAGTTCGTCTTCCGCGCCTGCGCGGAGGGCCTGCTCGCCGGACGGCCGGAGGGCCTGATCCAGGACGAGGTGCGCGCCGAGCTGGCGAACTATTTCCACAGCACTCAGCAGAGCCTGGTCGATCTCGCCGCCGAGCAGGCCGCCTTCGCCATCGAGATCGCCTCGGGCGTGCGCGACTGCCTGCTGGAGGCGCGCGGCGAGGCGGCCCCGGCCCGCTTCGCGCGCAACGCCGAACGGGCCAAGGGCTGGGAGCACCAGGCCGACGAGCTGGTCAACCGCGCCCGCGGCACGGCGAGCCAGTCCGGCCGCAGCGATTTCTTCCGCAGCCTGATCGAGACCGCCGACGACGTCGTGGACGAACTCGAGGAGGCCGCCTTCCACCTGACGCTGCTGCCGCACGACGGCGGCGACAGCGGGCTGTATGGCCCGCTCAACGCCCTCGCGCGCCTGCTCGTCGACGGCTCGCAGGAGTACCTGCGCTCGCTGGAGACCGTGCGCACACTGCGCCGCGGCGGCCCGCGCGAGGACATGCAGGATTTCCTCGAGGCCATCCACCGCATCATGGTGGTGGAACGGCAAAGCGACAGTGCCCAGCGCGCCGTCAAGCTCGCCCTCGCCCGCGAGGCGGCGGACTACCGCCGCCTGTATGCCTTCTCCGAATGCGCGCGCAACCTCGAAGCGGCGGCCGACGCGCTGATGCACAGCGGACTGCGCCTGCGCGACCAGGTGCTCGACGACATGGTCGCAGAGTAGGAAAGCCAATATGAAATACACCGACAAGCAGGTCTTCGAAATCGGCCTGCCCGGCGCCCGCGACAGCGGCGACGCGGCGGACATGGGCTTCAAGGCCTTCAACCTGGCGCGCATGGCGCGCATCGGCCTGAAGGTGCCGGAGGCCTTCGTGCTCGGCACCGCCATCTGCCGCGACTTCCTCAAGCATCCGGCCAGGTCGCATACGGCCCTGCACGACCTGCTGGTCGAGATGCTGCGCCGCCTGGAAGCCGCCTCGCGGCGGAGTTTCGGCGGCCCGCGCAAGCCGCTGCTGGTCTCGGTGCGCTCCGGCGCGCCGGTGTCCATGCCGGGCATGATGGACACGCTGCTCAACATCGGCCTGTGCGACGCCACGCTGCACGGCCTCATCCGCCTGACGGGCAATCCGCGCCTGGCCTGGGATTCCTACCGCCGCCTGGTGCAGCAGTTCGCCGAGGTGGTGCATGGCGCCGACACCGCGCCGTTCCGCGCCGCGCTGGATGCGGCCATCCGGGAGGCGGGCGTCGACAATGCGCGGGAACTGGACTTCCGCCAGCTCGCGCAACTGACGCGGGAATTCCTCGCGCTCTACCACGAGGCCGCGGGCCAGCCCTTCCCGCAGGATCCGCTGAAACAGGCCGAGTCCGCCATCGCGGCGGTGTTCGCTTCCTGGAACAGCGAGCGCGCCGTCGCGTACCGCCGCCTCAACGACCTGCCGGACAGCCTCGGCACGGCGGTGACGGTGCAGCGCATGGTGTTCGGCAATGCCGGCGGCACCTCCGGCTCCGGCGTGGCGTTCACGCGCGACCCGGCCGGCGGCGACAACCGCCTCTACGCCGACTTCCTCTTCAACAGCCAGGGCGAGGATGTCGTCTCCGGCCGCTTCACGGCGAACGATGCCGCACGCCTGCAAACCGTCCTGCCCGATGTCTGGGCGCGGCTGGAAGCCGTGCGCGGCCTGCTCGAGGCCGAGTTCCACGATGCCCAGGAGTTCGAGTTCACCGTTCAGGACGGCGAGCTGTTCCTGCTGCAGACGCGCAGCGGCAAGCGCACGCCCTGGGCGGCGCTGCGCATCGCCGTCGACCAGGTGCGCGAGGGGCTCATCGCGCCGGGCGAGGCGCTCGCCCGCCTCGACGGCATCGACCTGGACAAGCTGGAACGCAAGCGCCTGGCGCCCGGCGAGGAACAGGCCCTGCTCGGACACGCCCTGCCGGCCGGCATCGGCCTGGCGGGCGGCGCCATCGCGCTCGACGCCGCCACGGCGCAGCGCTTTGCCGCCGAAGGCCGCCGCGCGCTCCTGGTGCGCGAGGACACGCTCACCGCCGACATCGCCGGTCTCGCCGCCTGCGAGGGCCTGCTGACGGTGCGCGGCAGCCGCACCGCCCATGCCGCGGTGGTGGCGCGCCAGCTGGGCAAGCCCTGCCTGGTGGGCTGCGGCCAGCTCGCCATCGACACCACGGCACGCACGATCGCGCTCGGCGGCCAGACATTGCACGAAGGCGATCCGCTGTGGATCGATGCCGAAGCCGGACTCGTGTTTGCCCGCGAGCCGGCCACGTCCATCGAAAAACCGGTCGCCGAACTGGCGGCCGTCGCCGCCTGGCGCGGCACGCGGACGAGGGACGTCGACGCGCTTGCCGAAGCCCCCCTCGGGCAGGCCTAGGGGCGCCTCGCCGCACTCCAGGGACTGACTTTGTAACCGTCAGGTCATTCCGCCTTCACGACGCCGCAACAGCCGGCTCCTAGAGTGTGCTTGCACTCAACAGACCGGAGACAAACCATGCTGCACATGGCGGAACAACTCGCTTCCTCGCGCAGGCCGCGCCTGCACGTCGGACTGGCGCAATGCGAATCGGAAATCCGCGAAGCCCAGAAGCTGCGCTACCGCATCTTCGCCGAGGAACTCGGCGCCAGGCTACCCACCCGCACGCCCGGCATCGACATCGATCTCTACGATCCCTACTGCGAGCACCTGATCGTGCGCGACGAGGAAAACGGCCGCATCGTCGGCACCTACCGCATCCTCTCGCCCCAATCCGCCCGGAAAACCGGCGGCTACTACTCGGAAACCGAGTTCGACCTGACCCGCCTGCAACTGCTGCGCGAGAACATGGTGGAAATCGGCCGCTCCTGCATCGACCCCGACTACCGCAGCGGCGCCACCATCGCGCTCCTCTGGTCGGGCCTCGCCCGCTACATGGCGCAGGGGGGCTACCGCACCCTGATCGGCTGCGCCAGCATTGGCATGGCCGACGGCGGGCATATCGCGGCCAATCTCTACAGCCGCCTCGGCGAGCACATGGCGCCGCCGGAATACCGCGTCTTCCCGCGCTACCCGCTGCCGGTCGAGCGGCTGTTCAACGGCCAGCCGGCGGAACTGCCGCCGCTCATCAAGGGCTACCTGCGCGCCGGCGCCTACGTCGGCGGCGAGCCGGCCTGGGATCCCGACTTCAACACCGCCGACCTGCTGATCATGATGCCGATGGCGCGCGTCGAAGAGCGCTACGCGCGGCATTTCCTTGAGCGCAAGGCGGCATGATCGCGGCCCTTCGCCTTGCCCGCGTCGGCCTGCACCTGGGCTGCGGCCTCGCCACCGCCGCGCTGGTCTATCCCCTCGTCGGCCGCCCGATCCGGCTCAAGCTGAAGCAGCGCTGGTCGCGCCAGCTTCTCGGCATGCTCGGCGTGCGCCTGCAGTCGGAGGCGGCTTCCCTGCCCTCGCCCGCCCTGCTGGTGGCGAACCACGTTTCCTGGCTGGATATCTACGTCATCAACGCACTGGCGCCCGCCGCCTTCGTCTGCAAGGCGGAAGTGCGCGAATGGCCCTTCATCGGCTGGTTGTGCGAGCGGACGGAAACGGTGTTCATGCCGCGCGGCAGCCGCAGCGCGGCGAAACAGACCAGCGAGATCGTCGCCCTGCGCCTGAGGCAGGGCTGGCGGGTGGCGGTCTTTCCCGAAGGCACCACCAGCGACGGCGGCGAGGTGCTGCCCTTCCACGGCGCCCTCCTGCAGGGCGCCATCGATGCCGACAGCCATGTGCAGCCGCTGGCGCTGCGTTATGTCGGCGAGGACGGACTGCCTTCTGCGGCGGCGGCCTATTGCGGCGACACCACGCTGCTGCAGTCCCTCTGCCGGGTCGTTTCAATGCCCGGCCTGGAAGCCCGCCTCGACGTCCTGCCGCCGCTCGACGGCCGCGGCGCCGAACGGCGCAAACTGGCTGCGGCCGCCAGGCAGGCGGTACAGCATGCGTTGAGTCAGCCTTGCGGCAACGTGACGCGCCAGGCCGGGAAGACCGCGCTGAACGTGCTGCCGGCGCCGGGAATGGAAGCGATCTCCAGGCCGGCCTGATGGCGCAGCAGGATGTGCTTGACGATGGACAGCCCGAGTCCCGTCCCGCCCGATTCGCGCGAGCGGCCGCGGTCGACCCGGTAGAAGCGCTCGGTCAGGCGCGGCATGTGCTCCTCGGGAATGCCGATGCCGCTGTCCTCGACGCTGAAGACGCCCTTGCCGTCGCGCATTCCCCAGTGCAGCAGGATGCGCCCGCCGTCGGGCGTATACCGCACCGCGTTGCTGACCAGGTTCGAGAAGGCGCTGCGCAGTTCCTCCCGGCTGCCCTTCAGGAAGACCGGCACCACTTCGCAGGTGATCGAATGGCGCCCGGCGGAGAGCCGCCGCCCCTCCGCCGAAACGTCGTAGATCAGGTCGCGCACGTCGAATTCCTCCTCGCGCGGCGCCTGCGCTTCGTCCTCCAGCCGCGACAGGGTGAGCAGGTCGTCGACGAGGTTCAGCATGCGCCTCGCCTGCTCGTCCATGATGGCCAGCTGGCGTTTCGAATCGCCGGCGTCCGGCACCGGATTTTCGAGCATGTGCTCGATGAAGCCCGAGATCACCGTCAGCGGCGTGCGCAACTCGTGGGAAACGTTGGCGACGAAATCGCGGCGCACCGTCTCTGCCCGCTCGATCTGCGTCACGTCGAAGCTGATGAGCAGCTTGCGATCCTTGCCGAAACGGATCGCCTCGATCGAGACCACGCGGCCCTTGCTGTCGGGCGGCCGATACATCAGCGATTCGCCTTCGCTGGCGCTGGCGACGAACTCGGCGAAGCCGGGCAGGCGGATCAGGTTCGTCACCAACAGGCCGGCATCGCGTTCGCCGCGCAGGCCGAGATGCTGCTCCGCGACGCGGTTGCACCAGACGATATGGTCGGCGGCGTCGAGGAACACCAGGCCGTCCGGCGAGGCCTCCGCCGCCTGGCTGAAGACCTCCAGGTCGGACTCGATGCGCGCGCGCGCCTTGCGTTCCCGCCGCAACAGGCGATGAAGCTCGACGAAGACGTTGCCCCAGGTGCCCCAGGCATCGGGAATGTCCCGCTGCTCGGGCGTCCTGAGCCAGCGCTGCAGGCGCGCCAGGCTGGCCGTATGCGCGACCAGCATCAGCAGCAGGACGCCGCAGGCGACCGACACGCCGGCGACGGCGCCGAACAGCCCGCCGGCGACCAGGCCGCCGAGGGCCGCCGCGAGGAGCCGGAAGAGGAGGGAAAGCCAGGCCGAAGGCATTGCGCTCGACTACCCCGCCCTGGGCAGGGCGAGCTTGTAGCCGGCGCCGCGCACGGTCTCGATCATCTGCTCGCCCTGCGGGCCGAGCGCCTGGCGCAGGCGGCGGATGTGCACGTCCACCGTGCGCTCCTCGATGAAGACATGGTCGCCCCAGACCTGGTCGAGCACCTGGGTGCGGCTGAAGACGCGGCCGGGATGGGCAATGAAGAAACGCAACAGCCTGAATTCGGTCGGCGCCAGCATGACGCGCTGGCCGTCCAGGGTCGCCTCGTAGGTAATGGGATCGAGGCGCAGCGGCCCGGCCTCGAGCACCGATTCGGACACGTGCGGCGCGCGGCGCCGAAGCAGCGCCTGGATCCTCGCCACCAGCTCGCGCGGACTGAAGGGCTTGACGAGATAATCGTCGGCGCCCATCTCCAGACCCTCGACGCGGTCGCTCTCCTCGCCGCGCGCGGTCACCATGATGATCGGCAGCGCCGCGGTGCGCGGGTTCTGGCGCAACTGCCGCGCCAGCGCGATGCCCGAGGTCTTCGGCAGCATCCAGTCGATCAGGACGACATCCGGCAGGGCGCCGTTGAGGGCCGCCGTCGCCTCCTCGGCGGAGCCCGCGATCGTCGCGGTAAAACCGGACTTGCGCAGCGTGAAGCGCAGCAGTTCCTGGATAGCCGGGTCGTCTTCCACCACCAGGACGCCGCATTCCATCTTGCTATTGCCCCTGTTCCGCCTCGCCGCCGAAGCGCCTGCGCTCCTTGCTGGTGTGCCGCACATCCGTGCCGCGCACGATGTAGATGACCTGCTCGGCGACGTTCTTCACATGGTCGCCGATGCGCTCGATGGCCTTGGCGATCCAGGCGATCTCCAGCGCCGTCGA
>JAEHDO010000116.1 GCA_016880375.1 Betaproteobacteria bacterium
CGGTCTCGGGCGGCATCACCGCCTCGACCGTCGAGTCGTCCCTGCCCTCGGCCGTCGCCAACACCCTGTTCACCGCCGCCTTCCGGCGCGGCGACTTCCTCGCGGCGATCAAGCTGCTGGAAACCTTTGGCACGCTGAAGGTCATCTCCAGCCCGAAGCTCTCGGTGCTCAACAACCAGACGGCCATCCTCAAGGTGGTGGACAACTTCGTCTACTTCCAGGTCAAGTCGGACGCCAGCCAGGGCCAGACCAGCACCGTCACCACGGTGACCACCACGCCGCAGTCGGTCTCGGTCGGCCTGGTCATGAGCGTCACGCCGCAGATCAGCGAGGGCAACGGCGTGCTGCTCAACGTGCGCCCGACCATCTCGCGCATCACCGGCACCAAGCGCGACCCCAACCCCATCCTCCCGGCCACCATTCCCAACCTCGTGCCGGAGATCCAGACGCGGGAGATGGAGTCCCTCATGAGCGTCAATGACGGCGACATCGCCGTGCTCGGCGGCCTGATGCAGGAGGGAATGAACAACACCGACGACACCGTGCCGGGCGTCTCCAGCATCCCCTTCCTCGGCAACCTCTTCATGCACCGCAAGGACGAAACCACCAAGACCGAACTGGTGGTCTTCCTGCGGCCGACGGTGATCCGCGACGCCAGCATCCAGGGCGACTTCGGCAGCTTCCGCAGCAACCTGCCCGACAAGGACTTCTTCGACAACAAGGGCAAGCCGCAGCCGGTGCCGGAAGCCAACTGGGAGGGCAACAAGCAGTGAGCCTCCTCATGGACGCGCTGAAGAAGGCCGAGGAGGCCAAGCGCCGATCCGAGGCGGCGGCGAAATCCGAGCCGCAGGAAATCACGCCGGCCACCGAGGCCGGCCCCGAGACGCGCGGCCTGCCGGAACTGCCTTCTCGCCTGGAACTGCTCGACCACGAGTTCCACACGCCGCCCGCCGCCAAGCCCGAAGCCGCGGCAGCAACGGCTGCAACGGCCGCAGCGGAGCGCCCGGCGGCGCCGTCGGCGGAAACGCAGCGTCGCGAGCGCGCCGCTGCGCAGAACGTTTTCCAGGCCAAGCAGCCGGCGCAGAACCGCAATCTCCTCATCGTCGGCGGACTCGCCACCCTGCTCGCCGCTGCCGGCATCGGCGGCTACTTCTGGTGGCAGATGCAGCCCAGGGGCGGACTCGGCTCGTCGCCGGCCACGGCCCGGAGCGCGCCGCCCCCGGCGCCGATCGCCGCCGCGCCCGTCGCGCCCGCG
Organism: Betaproteobacteria bacterium; assembly: GCA_016880375.1. GTDB lineage: Bacteria > Pseudomonadota > Gammaproteobacteria > Burkholderiales > Rhodocyclaceae > Desulfobacillus. Next base: position 1,256 of record JAEHDO010000116.1, read on the forward strand.
CCGATGCCTGCACCCGCCGCTGCCGCGCCGGCCGTCACCCCTGCCGCTCCCTCGCAAGCCGCCGCCCCGCCCGCCGAAAAACCGGCCGCCGTCCCGCCGCGGCTGACTTTGTCCGAGCGGGCCGCGCCGCGGCCCGCTCCACGCGCCACCGAGCCGGAAAGCCCGATCCGCATCACGACCGCCAGGATGATGGTGAATCCGCAAATCGCCAGCGCCTACCAGGCCTTCCAGTCAGGCGATCTCGCCACCGCCGAACGCGATTACCGGCAGGTGCTGAAGAGCGAGCCGAAGAACACCGATGCATTGCACGGCCTCGCCGCCATCGGCCTGCAAAAGGGCCGGCCCGAGGCCGCGGAAGACCTCTACCTGCGCATCCTGGAAGCCGACCCGAAGGACAACGCCGCCCAGGCCGGCCTGATCAGCCTGCGCGGCCAGGTCGATCCGACCCAATCGGAAAGCCGCCTGAAAAACATGCTGGCCAGCCAGCCGGATTCCCCCACCCTGCACTTCGCCCTCGGCAACCTGTATGCCCGGCAGGGACGCTGGAACGAGGCGCAGCAGGCCTATTTCCGTGCCTACACCGCCGACGGCGAGAATCCGGACTACCAGTTCAACCTGGCGGTCAGCCTGGAGCAGTTGCGCCAACCCAGGCTTGCATTGCAGTATTATCAGGGAGCGCTTGCCGCGGCTGCCCAACGCCCTGCCGCCTTCGACCGGAACCAGGTCGCCGGCCGCGTCAGCGAACTGCAAAAATAAGAGCCGTGGGAGGCCACCGGTTCTTCTTTCGGTGAAGGCTAGCGTGAGCACAGCGAGCGTTCAGCCGCGAAGCGGCGGCCGTAACCAAAATAACCCTGCGCCCGCACCGGCGCCATGGAGATGAATTCGCCCGCACCGCATCGACGGCCGCTCGGCCAGATCCTGATCGCGCAGGGAGTCATCAGCGAGGACCAGTTGCGCATCGCGCTGCTGGAGCAGATGAAGTCCAACCA
>JAEHDO010000543.1 GCA_016880375.1 Betaproteobacteria bacterium
CTACCACCTTGCGGTAGGGTGTCTCCATGAAGCCGAACTGATTTGTTCTGGCATACAACGCCAGGGAGTTGATCAGGCCGATGTTCGGTCCTTCCGGCGTTTCAATCGGGCAAACCCGACCGTAGTGAGTCGGGTGGACGTCGCGCACTTCGAATCCGGCACGCTCGCGTGTCAGGCCGCCCGGGCCTAGGGCGGAAACGCGACGCTTGTGCGTGATCTCAGACAGCGGATTGGTTTGGTCCATGAACTGAGAGAGCTGGCTGGAACCGAAGAATTCCTTGATTGCAGCCGAGATGGGCTTGGCGTTGATCAGGTCGTGCGGCATCAGGTTCTCGGATTCGGCCTGCGACAGGCGCTCCTTGACGGCGCGCTCGACGCGCACAAGACCAGCACGAAACTGGTTTTCGGCCAGTTCGCCAACTGAGCGCACACGCCTATTGCCAAGGTGATCGATGTCGTCGATCTCACCGCGTCCGTTACGCAGTTCTACGAGAATGCGAATGACGTCGATGATGTCCTCGTTGGACAGCGTACCAGGCCCATCCAACCCTTCACGGCCGACACGCCGGTTGAACTTCATGCGGCCAACGGCAGACAGATCGTAGCGCTCCTCGGAATAGAACAGTCCGTGAAACAGGGTCTCGACAGCATCCTCGGTGGGTGGCTCGCCGGGGCGCATCATGCGGTAGATGGCTACGCGGGCCGCCAACTGGTCGACAGTCTCGTCGGTGCGCAGCGTCGAAGAAATATAGGCGCCGCGGTCTAGATCGTTGGTATAAAGCGTGTGTAGCTCGGCCACCCCCGATTCACGCAGCTTGCCGAGCAGGCTCTCCGTCAACTCTTCGTTTGCATTGGCGAGTATCTCGCCCGTTTCGGCATCGATGACATTGCGGCCGATAACGCGGCCGACGAGGAACTCATCCGGCACATTGATCTTTTTGATGCCCGCTTCCGCCAACTCGCGGATGTGCTTGGCGGTAATGCGCTTGTCCTTGGCGACAAGAACCTTGCCGGACTTATCAGTGATGTCGAAGCGGGCTACTTCGCCGCGCAGGCGCTCTGGCACCACCTCAAACTGGATGCCCTTCTTGGACAGGTGGAAACAATCGAACTCAAAGAACGTGGCAAGAATCTGCTCCGGCGTCAGGCCGATAGCCTTGAGCAGGATCGTCACCGGCATCTTGCGACGACGGTCGACGCGGAAGTAGAGATAGTCTTTCGGATCAAATTCGAAATCCAGCCAGGAACCACGATAGGGGATGATCCTAGCCGAGAATAGCAGCTTGCCGGAAGAATGGGTCTTGCCGCGATCGTGCTCGAAGAATACGCCCGGAGAACGGTGCAACTGGGACACAATGACACGCTCGGTGCCGTTGATGACGAAAGAGCCGGTTGTCGTCATGAGCGGTATCTCGCCCATGTACACCTCCTGCTCCTTTACTTCCTTGACTGTCTCCTTGCTAGCCTCGCGGTCCATGATGACTAGGCGCACACGGGCGCGCAAAGGGCTGGCAAAGGTCAAGCCGCGTTGCTGGCACTCCTTGACGTCGAAGGCCGGCTCGCCCAAGGCGTAATAGACGAACTCCAGTCGCGCATTGCCGCTGTGACTGGAAATCGGAAAGATCGAAGTGAAGGCAGCTTGTAAGCCCTGATTACGGCGCTGCACCGGCGGAATGTCCGTCTGCAGAAACGCCAGATAGGACTCCAACTGGGTCGCCAGCAGGAAAGGTACGTCCAGAACGCTAGCGCGCTTGGCGAAGCTCTTGCGGATTCGCTTTTTCTCGGTATAGGAGTATGTCATATCGGCTCCGGGGGTGAGAAATCAGTTTTCAGTTGTCAGTTGCTTGCAGCGCCGCGGGTGCATTTGCGGGCAGCTGGCAACTGGAAACTGTGAATATCTTCAAAGGCAAAGGGCTGGCGGCCCAAATCCGCCAGCCCACCCTGCCAAAACAGCCTTACTTGATTTCGGCTTTTGCGCCGGCGTCTTCCAGTTGCTTCTTGATCGCCTCGGCGTCGGCCTTGGGAATCGCTTCCTTGACGGGTTTCGGTGCGCCGTCGACCAGATCCTTGGCTTCCTTGAGGCCGAGACCGGTCACCGCGCGAACCACCTTGATCACCTCAACCTTCTTGTCGCCAACGGCAGCCAGGATGACGGTGAACTCGGTCTGCTCTTCCGCTGCCGGCGCAGCGGCACCACCGGCGCCCGGGCCAGCCACCGCCATAGCGGCAGCGGAAACGCCGAACTTCTCTTCGAACGCCTTGACCAGGTCGTTCAGGTCCATCACCGTCATGCTGCCAACGGCTTCGAGGATGTCTTCTTTGCTAATAGCCATGTTCAATTACTCCAAATTCGAAAGTGGTAAGGGATCGTTCAGGCGGCGGCCGCTTCGCGCTGTTTTGCCAGCGCGCCAAGCGCAATGGCAAAACCGGACACCGGCGCTTGCATGACGCCGAGCAGTCTGCCGAGCAGTTCATTGCGGCTCGGGATCGAGGCCAGCGCCTGCACGCCTGCCTTGTCCAGCGACTTGCCGGCATATACACCCGCCTTGAGCACCAGCTTCTCATTGCCTTTGGCGAAGTCGTGCAGCACTTTCGCCGCCGCTACCGGATCACTCGAAATGCCGTAAATCAGAGGGCCTGTCAGTTGGCCAGCGAGCACTGCAAACGCAGTGTCGGCAACCGCGCGACGGGCCAGGGTGTTTCTCAGCACACGCAGATAGACACCAGACTGGCGGGCCTTTGCACGCAGCACGGTGAGATCACCCACCTCGATGCCGCGGTACTCGGCCACGACGATGGTCTGGGCGCTGGCTACCTGTGCCGACACCTCCGCCACGATGGCTTTTTTGCTTTCAAGATTGAGGCCCATGAGGTCCTTTCTCCATTCAAGTCAACACACGACGGAAACCTCTCCGCCGCACCCACGGCGACCTGGATCAGGAGTGCAGTCCGCCGCGGTGAGGTGGCGTACGAAAATCCTGTCTGGGGCACCGTCTGCGCAGGCTGCTTGCGCGCTTAAGCCCTCGGGCCATGCCGCACCCTCGGGCACCTGCGGTCTTTGACGATCCGCCGGTTCGGCTTGCGCCTCCCCGACGTCCCAAAGTTCTCTCCCCGCCTGGGCGGGGACTCAAAACCTTACTGCTGCGCCGACAGGCTGGCCTGATCGACGCGCACCCCCGCCCCCATAGTGCTGGAGACGGAGACCTTTTTCAGATACTGGCCCTTGCTTGTGGCCGGCTTGGCTTTATTCAGGGCATCGATCAATGCGGCGATGTTCTGCTGCAGTTGCTCTATCGAGAAAGAAGCACGGCCGATGGTGCACTGGATGATGCCGGCCTTGTCGGTGCGGTACTGCACCTGGCCCGCCTTGGCGTTCTTCACTGCCGTGGCGACATCCATCGTCACTGTGCCAACCTTGGGGTTGGGCATGAGACCGCGCGGGCCGAGAATCTGGCCTAGCGCGCCGACCACCTTCATGGCATCCGGCGTGGCGACGACCACATCGAAGTCCATCTTGCCTTCCTTGACCTGGGCGGCGAGGTCGTCGAAACCGACGATGTCCGCGCCCGCGTCCTTAGCGGCCTGGGCCTTGTCACCTTGGGCGAAGACGGCGACACGCACCTTCTTGCCAGTGCCGGAGGGCAACACGACGGAGCCGCGCACCAACTGATCTGATTTCTTGGCATCGATGCCGAGGTTCACCGCGACATCGACTGATTCGTCGAATTTGGCTGTAGCGCATTCCTTGACAAGGGCTAGCGCCTCGGCAACGGGATAGGCTTTGTTGCGATCGGCCTTGGCGCGCAGCGCCGTAGTGCGCTTGGAGAGTTTGGCCATGTTACATGCCCTCCACAATGACGCCCATGCTGCGGGCGCTGCCGGCCACGGTGCGCATGGCAGCTTCCAAGTCAGCGGCAGTGAGGTCCTTCATTTTGGCCTTGGCGATTTCCTCGACCTGGGCGCGGGTCAGCTTGCCCACCTTGTCGGTGTGCGGCTTCGCCGAGCCCTTGTCGATCTTGGCGGCCTTCTTGATGAGCACCGACGCCGGCGGCGTCTTCATCACGAAGGTAAAACTCTTGTCCGCGTAGGCGGTGATCACCACGGGAATCGGCAAACCCGGCTCGACACCCTGTGTCTGGGCGTTGAAGGCTTTGCAGAATTCCATGATGTTGAGGCCGCGCTGACCCAGCGCGGGACCGATCGGAGGCGATGGATTCGCCTTGCCCGCCGGCACTTGTAGCTTGATAAAGCCGACAATCTTCTTGGCCATGATGGCTCCTGTTAAGTGAGTGGTAACGCGCTTTCAGTTGCCCTACTTACGCTCCTCTGCCAGGTTTGGCGGGCCTGGTCCCGTCCTGCGTTATGCCTTCTCGACCTGCGAGAATTCCAGTTCCACCGGCGTCGATCGGCCAAAAATGGTCACGGCCACACGCAGCTTGCTCTTCTCGTAGTTGATGTCTTCCACCGTGCCGTTGAAGTCGGTGAAGGGGCCTTCCTTGACCCGCACCATTTCGCCAACCTCGTAGAGCACCTTGGGCTTCGGCTTTTCGACGCCCTCCTGCATCTGCTGCATGATCTTGGCGACCTCCTTTTCGGAGATCGGCGTCGGTTTGGTCGCGGTGCCACCGACGAAGCCGGTCACCTTGGAGGTGTTCTTCACCAGGTGCCAGGTGTCGTCGTCCATCTCCATTTCCACCAGCACGTAGCCGGGGAAGAACTTGCGCTCGGAGATGCTCTTCTGGCCGGATTTCATCTCGACCACTTCTTCAACCGGCACCAGGATCTGGCCGAATTTCTCTTCCATGCCGGCGCGCCTGATGCGCTCGGCCAGGGCGCGCTGCACGGACTTCTCGAAGCCCGAATAGGCATGTACAACGTACCAGCGCTTGGTCATGATCTCTTCCATCCCAGAATCAGGTCGTAGAAAACCCACTCCAGGCTCTTGTCAGTCAGCCACAGGAAAACCGCCATGACGACAACGAAGGCGAACACTACGCCCGTGGTCTGCACAGTTTCCTTGCGGGAGGGCCAGACCACCTTCTTGGTCTCCGTCCAGGCTTCCTGGCTGAAGGCGAAAAAGCGCTGTCCGGGCTCGGTAAACCAGGCCATCACGGCGCCCGCGATCACCCCCGCCAGGACGGACAGCACGCGCAGGATCAGCGCCGCCTCTCCGAGCAGATAAAAACCCGCGACACCTGCGGCTACCAGCAACAACGCCAGCGCGAACTTGATTTTGTCGGCCATTAATCTCGCCTTAAGTTCTGTTGGCAGGGGCAGAGGGTCTCGAACCCCCAACCTTCGGTTTTGGAGACCGACGCTCTGCCAATTGAGCTATGCCCCTGCGGCAGAGACTGCGAGTCGCCCCGAGGGTCGGGGCGACTCTCGTTCACGCATTGATTACTCGATCACTTTCGCCACGACGCCGGCGCCGACGGTGCGGCCGCCTTCGCGGATGGCAAAGCGCAGGCCTTCTTCCATGGCGATCGGGGCAATCAGCTTCACGGTGATCGTGATGTTGTCGCCC
>JAEHDO010000117.1 GCA_016880375.1 Betaproteobacteria bacterium
CCGTCCATGCCGAGGATCTCGCCGGCCATCTGGAAGCCGGTGACCTGGTCGCGGCCGTCCTCGAGCAGGACGTCGGTCTTGAAGAAGCCGGTGCGCACGGCGTAGATGGCTTCGAAGGGTTCGCCGGCGCGATAGAGGGTCTGCTGGCGCTTCAGCTTGCGGCGGGCGCCGACCAGGATGTCGAGCTTGGCCAGCTCTTCCCTGCTGAGGCCCTCGGACAGGCACAACTCGTGCAGGCTGCATTGGGAACACGCCGCCTTGATGGTGACAAGGCTGATGGGAACGGCGGATTTGTTGGGCAATTCCGGCTCGCTTTCTCTCTCTGTTGGTTGGTCGCTTTGATCCATGTCAATACGATAAACGGGTCGATGCGGCATCTTTCCCCATCGTCCCGCAGTACGGCTGCAGCACCACATGAACGCGACTTTTCAGGATCTGATTTTCGACCCGCAACTCATCCGCCGGTTCGATGTGAACGGACCCCGTTACACCTCGTATCCGACGGCTGACCGCTTCGTCGAAGCCTTCGATGCCGACGCCTACCGGCTGTGGCTGGGCAAACGCACGGTCGGCGGCATTAGCAGGCCGCTTTCATTATACGTGCACATCCCCTTCTGTAACACCATCTGCTACTACTGCGCCTGCAACAAGATCATCACCAAGGACCATGGCCGCTCCGCCAAGTACCTGAAATACCTGGGCAAGGAACTGGCCCTGCAGGCGGACTACCTGGAGGGCAGCCACGACGTGGTGCAATTGCACTGGGGCGGCGGCACGCCGACCTTCCTGTCGCACGACGAAATGCGCCAGCTGATGGGCTCGATCCGCGAGCATTTCCGCCTGTTGCCCAACGGCGAATATTCCATCGAGGTCGACCCGCGCAAGGTCGATGAGGCGACCGTGGCCCTGCTCGGCGAACTGGGCTTCAACCGCATGAGCCTCGGCGTGCAGGACTTCGACCTGGCGGTGCAGGAGGCGGTCAACCGCGTGCAGAGCATCGAGGAGACGGAAACCGTGCTGCGCGCGGCGCGCGCCAACGGCTTCAAGTCGATTTCCGTCGACCTCATCTACGGCCTGCCCAAGCAGAACGTCATCAGCTTCAACCGCACGCTCGAAGAGGTCATTCGCCTCTCGCCGGACCGGTTGTCGATCTACAATTATGCCCACCTGCCGAGCCTGTTCAAGCCGCAGCGGCGCATCGCCGAAGCCGAATTGCCGACGGCCGACGCCAAGCTGCAGATCCTCCAGCTCGCCATCCGCCGTCTGACCGAGGCCGGCTACGTCTATATCGGCATGGACCACTTCGCCAAGCCGGACGACGAACTCGCCGTGGCGCAGCGCCAGGGCCGGCTGCACCGCAACTTCCAGGGCTACTCGACGCACGCCGAGTGCGACATGATGTCCTTCGGCATTTCCTCCATCAGCATGGTCGGCCCGAGCTACTGCCAGAACGTGAAGACGCTCGACGAGTACTACGACCGCCTCGACAACGGCGTGCTGCCGGTGATGCGCGGCATCGAGCTGACGCCGGACGACCTGCTGCGCCGCTCCATCATCCAGGCCCTGATGTGCCACTTCGAGGTCTCCATCGAGGCGCTTGAAGTCGCCCACCTGATCGACTTCAAGCGCTACTTCGCCGCCGAGATCGCCGACCTGCGCGAGATGGAGAAGGGCGGCCTGCTCAAGCTCGAGGACAAGTGGATCAGCGTGCAGCCGCGCGGCCGCATGCTGGTGCGCGCCATCGCCATGGTGTTCGACCGCTACCTGCGCGCCGACCGCGAGCGGGCGCGCTACTCGAAAGTGATCTAGACCGCGGGCCGACGCGGAGGCCGCGTCGGCCCGCGTGACCAGCGGCACCCTTCATGCCCGATACCGGTTACATCGCCGTCTTCCTCGTCGGCCTGCTCGGCGGCACGCACTGCATGGCCATGTGCGGTGGCATCGTCGGCGCGCTGACGGTCGGCACCCCGGCCGGCCGGCCGCAGTGGCCGCTCCATCTCGCCTACAATTTCGGCCGCATTTCGAGCTACGCCCTCGCCGGCGCCGTGCTCGGCGCCATCGGCAGCGCCGGCCTGCTGTTCAACGACGTGATGCCGGTGCAGATGACGCTCTACGTGCTCGCCAACCTGATGCTGGTGGCGCTTGGCCTGTACCTCATCGGCGTGCCGCAGGGACTGACTTTCCTCGAGCGCGGCGGGCAGAAGATCTGGACGCGCATCCAGCCGCTGACGCGCCGTTTCCTGCCCGCCACCAGCTTCACGCGCGCCTTGCCCCTTGGCATGTTGTGGGGATTCCTGCCTTGCGGCATGGTCTATTCGGTGCTCACCACGGCGCTGCTCACCGGCAGCGCGTTGCGCGGGGCCGGGCTGATGCTGGCCTTCGGCCTGGGCACGCTGCCCAACCTGCTGCTGGCAGGGTTTCTCCTGCGGCGCTTCCGCGACATCGTGCAGGGGCGCGCCGTGCGCCTCGTCTCCGGCCTGCTGGTGCTGGGTTTCGGCGTGTGGGGGCTGTTCAATGCCACGACCCTCGGCGGGCGGCTGTGGCAGGGAATTGTCTGCGCCGTATAGAATCGAACAATCATGAACGCACCCGAATCCCGTCAAGCGGTCGACCTGCCCATCGAGGGCATGACCTGCGCCGCCTGCGCCGCGCGCATCGAGAAGCAGCTGAACAAGCTGCCCGGCGTGTCGGCGGCGGTGAACTTCGCCAGCGAGCGCGCCCGCGTCGAGTTCGATGCCGGCGCCGTCAGCGCGCCGCAACTCGTTGCGACCATCGAGAAGGCCGGCTTCAAGGTGCCGCCGCAGTCGCTCGACCTGTCGCTTTCCGGCATGACCTGCGCCGCCTGCGCCACGCGCATCGAGTCGGTGCTGAACAAGCTGCCCGGCGTCGAGGCCAACGTCAATTTCGCCAGCGAGAAGGCCAGCATCCGCTTCGTCCCGGGGCAGGCCGACGCGGCGAGCCTCATCGCCGCCGTGCGCCGCGCCGGCTACGACGCACGCGAATCCGGCCTCGACACGCGCGCCGCCGAGAAGGAACGCAAGGCCGCCGCCTACCGCGCCGAGCTGAAGCGCTTCTGGATTTCCGTCGTCCTCACGCTGCCGCTGGTGGCGCAGATGGGCGCGATGTTCACGGGCGAGCATCAGGACATCCTCCCGCGCTGGCTGCAGTTCGCGCTCGCCACCCCGGTGCAGTTCTGGATCGGCTGGCGCTTCTACGTCGGCGCCTTCAATGCCCTGCGCGGCGGCGCCGGCAACATGGACGTGCTGGTGGCGCTCGGCACCTCGATGGCCTGGGCCTTCAGCGCGGTGGTGACCGCCTTTTACCTGCACCATCACCACGTCTACTTCGAGGCTTCCGCCGCCGTCATCACCCTGGTGCTGATGGGGAAACTGCTCGAGGCGCGCGCCAAGGCCAAGACCTCGGCGGCGATCGAGGCGCTGATCCGCCTGCAGCCGCAGACGGCGCGCGTGCTGCGCGACGGCGAGCTGGTCGAGGTGCCGGTGGCGAGCCTGAATCCCGGCGACGTCTTCGTCGTGCGGCCGGGCGAGAGCGTGCCGGTCGACGGCGAAGTGGTGGAGGGTGCCTCCAGCGTCAATGAAGCCATGCTCACCGGCGAGAGCCTGCCCGCCGCCAAGAGCCTCGGGGACAAGGTGTTTGCCGCCACGGTGAATGGCGAAGGGCTGATCCAGTGCCGCGCCACCGGCGTCGGCAGCCACACCCTGCTCGCCGGCATCATCCGCATGGTCGAGCAGGCGCAGGGCTCGAAGGCGCCGGTGCAGCGCCTGGCCGACCGGATTTCCGCCATTTTTGTCCCGGTGGTGACGGCCATCGCGCTGGTCGCCTTCGCCGGCTGGTGGATGTTCACGGGCGACTTCACCAACGCGCTGGTGAATGCCGTCGCCGTGCTGGTGATCGCCTGCCCCTGCGCGCTCGGCCTGGCGACGCCGACGGCGATCATGGTCGGCACCGGGCGCGGCGCCGCTTCAGGCATCCTTGTCAAGAATGCCGAGGCGCTGGAGCTGGCGAAGAACGTCGAGGTGATCGTGGTGGACAAGACCGGCACGCTGACGCTGGGCAAGCCGGAGGTGACGGATGTCGTGCCGGCCGATGGCATCGCGGAAGCGGAACTGCTGCGCATCGCCGCCACCCTGGAACAGGGCTCGAACCACCCGCTGGCCGAAGCCATCGTCGCGCGGGCGCGCGAGCAGGGCATGGCGCTGGCGCAACCGGGCGAGTTGCGCGCCGTGCCGGGCAAGGGGCTGACGGCGGTACTCGACGGCGAGGAATACGCGCTCGGCTCGCCGGCCTTCCTCGCCGAGCGCGGCGCGGCGGTGCCGGATGCGCTGCTGGCACCGCTGGCGAACGGCGGCAAGAGCGTCGTCGCCGTGTCGCGCGGACTGACTTTGCTCGGCCTGCTCGGCGTCGCCGACCGCTTGCGGCCGACGTCGCGCGAAGCCGTCGCGCGGCTCGAGGCGCAGGGCGTCGAGGTGGTGATGCTCACCGGCGACAACCGGGCCACGGCGGCCGCCATCGCACGCGAGGCCGGCATCGACCGCTTCGAGGCGGAGGTGCTGCCGCAGGACAAGGCCGCTGCGGTGGCGAAGCTGAAGGCCGGCGGACAGCGCGTCGGCATGGTCGGCGACGGCATCAACGACGCGCCGGCGCTGGCGGCGGCGGACGTTTCCTTCGCCATCGGCGGCGGCTCGGACGTGGCGCTGGAAGCCGCCGACGTGACGCTGATGCGCAGCGACCTGCTGTCGGTGGCCGACGCCATCGACCTGTCGCGTGCGACCTTGTCGAAGATCCGCCAGAACCTGTTCTTCGCCTTCATCTACAATGTGCTCGGCATCCCGCTCGCCGCGCTGGGCATGCTCAATCCGGTGATCGCCGGGGCGGCGATGGCCATGAGTTCCGTCTCGGTGGTGAGCAACTCGCTGCTGCTGCGGCGCTGGAAACCCCTCAGGAGCAAGGAATGACCGTGCACCGCCTATTGTTCGCCGTGTTGTGCGGACTGACTTTTACAGCGCAGGCCCAGACGACCCTCGGCGCCAACGAGCCGCCCATTTTCGACGCCGCGCGTCTCGGCACCGCCGCAGAGACCGCGAAGATCCTCAAGGCCGAACCGGCCATGCGCGATGCGCGCAACCAGCTCGGCTCGACGCCGCTGCATCTGGCCGCCACCAACGGCGACAGCGGGCCGCTCAAGGTGCTGCTCGCCGCCGGCGCCGACGTCAACGCTCGCGACAAGGAGGACAACACGCCGTTGCACATGGCGGCCTATGTCGGCCGGTCGGTTGCTGCCCGCCTGCTGCTCGAGGCCGGCGCCGACGTGGATGCCAAGTCGACGGGCGGGCGCACGCCGCTGTCGCTGGCGCGCAAGGCGCGCGCCGACGAGACCGCCGGCATCATTTCCCTCTGGGTCCTGAAGGGCTGCAAGCCCGGCAAGCCCTGTTGAAAGGAACGAACATGGAAACCACCACCCTCAAGGTCGAAGGCATGTCCTGCGGCGGCTGCGTCAAGAGCGTCACCAACGTGCTCAGCGCGCTGCCCGGCGTGGCCAAGGCCGAAGTCTCGCTGGAA
>JAEHDO010000544.1 GCA_016880375.1 Betaproteobacteria bacterium
AGGCTATACGCCATCCTGTTGCAAATGGAACTGGACGGCAGGATCGCCAGTCTGCCGGGAGGACGGTTCCAGCGCATCGGCCCATGAACAGACGACACGACGCCGCCATGTTCGACATACTTGTATATCTCTTTGAAAATTTTTTCCACGCCGACGCCTATCCCGAACCCGAGCAACTTGCCTTGAAGCTATCCGCCGCCGGCTTCGAGGACGAGGAAATCAGCGAAGCCCTGCAATGGCTCGACGAACTGCAGGAGGTGGGCACCGGCTGCCTTCCCGCAATTGCCGCCGACAACGATTCGGTTCGCTGCTTCGGACCAGAGGAAATTGCCAAGCTCGACTCGGAGTGCCGCGGCTTCCTGTCCTTTCTGGAAAGCGCCGGCGTGCTGAATCCTCTGACACGCGAACTGATTCTCGAACGGGCGATGGCTCTTTCAGACCATTCGGTGTCCCTTTCGAAGCTTAAAATCATCGTTCTGATGGTATTGTGGAATCAGCATCAGGCAATGGACACCCTTATCCTGGAAGAGCTGCTGTCAGGCAACGATGCTCACTACCTGCATTGAGTACGCATCGCTTCGGCTTGCCAGTCCGCTGCGCAGTCCTTATCATCCCGCCCTTTCCAAGCTATGACGGCGGCGCCGATGCGCGCTGCCGGACCGCATGAGCAAACAACTGATCATCGCCGAAAAGCCCTCCGTCGCCCAGGATATCGCCAAGGCGCTGGGTGGCTTCAGCAAGCAGGGCGAGCACTACGAGAGCGACGAATATGTGCTGTCGTCGGCCATCGGCCACTTGCTCGAGCTCGCCGTGCCCGAGGAATACGAGGTCAAGCGCGGCAAATGGTCCTTTGCCCACCTGCCAGTGATTCCGCCGCATTTCGCGCTGAACCCAATCGATAAGACCAAGGACCGCCTCAAGCTACTGACGCGCCTGATGAAACGCAAGGATGTCGGGGCCTTGATCAACGCTTGCGACGCGGGTCGCGAGGGTGAATTGATTTTCCGCTACCTGATCCAGCATGCCAAAACCGACAAGCCAGTCCGCCGCCTGTGGCTGCAATCGATGACCCAGGGCGCCATCCGCGACGGCTTTGCGCACTTGCGCACGGACAAGGAGATGCGGCCGCTGGCGGATGCCGCACGCTGCCGCTCCGAGGCTGACTGGCTGATCGGCATCAACGGCACACGGGCAATGACCGCCTTCAATTCTCAGGAAGGCGGCTTCCACAAGACTCCGGTCGGCCGCGTGCAGACGCCAACGCTGGCCATCCTTGTCGAGCGCGAGGAACGTATCCGCGCCTTTCGGCCACGCGACTATTGGGAGGTGGAGGGGGAGTTTGCCGCCGTCGCCGGCAACTACCGCGGCCGCTGGTTCGACGAAAATTTCAGCAAATCGGAAGATGAGCACGCCCGGCCCGAACGCCTTTGGGACGTCAAGCGCGCCGAAGCCATACGCAAGAAGTGCCTCGGCAAGCACGGCACGGTGGAGGAGGAGAGCAAGCCGACGACGCAACTGTCGCCGCTGCTGTTCGATCTCACCTCGCTGCAGCGCGAGGCCAACGGCCGCTTCGGCTTTTCCGCCAAGACCACGCTGGCACTGGCGCAGGCGCTCTACGAAAAACATAAGGCGCTGACCTACCCGCGTACCGACTCGCGCTATCTGCCGGAAGACTACATCGGCACAGTGAAGGAAGCGCTGAAGAGCTTTGCCGGCACGCCGTACGCCAAGTTTGCCGGCCAGATCTTGAAGGGCGGCTGGGCGCACCCGAACAAGCGCATCTTCAACAACGCCAAGGTCTCCGACCACTTCGCCATCATCCCGACCGGTGCCGAGCCCAAGCATCTCTCCGATGCCGAGCAGAAACTCTACGATCTTGTCACCAAACGCTTCCTTGCCATTTTCTTTCCTGCGGCTGAATACAATGTAACGGCCCGCATAACCCGTGTCGACGGCGAAGCATTCAAGTCCGAGGGCAAGGTGCTGGTAGCGGCGGGCTGGCTTGCCATTTATGGCAAGGAGGCCCAGGGCGATGACGAAACCCCGCAGTTGGTGCCGGTCCAGCCCAAGGAACGCGTCTGGGCCAACGATGTCGAGGTCAAGGCCCAGCAGACCAAGCCGCCGGCCCGCTTTACCGAAGCCACGCTGCTCACCGCCATGGAAGGCGCTGGCAAGCTGATAGAAGAAGAGGAGCTGCGCGAGGCCATGTCGGCACGGGGTCTTGGCACGCCCGCCACGCGGGCCGCCACCATCGAAGGGCTTATTCAGGAGGAGTACGTTCACCGCAATGGTCGCGAGTTGCAGCCGACGGCAAAGGCCAACTCGCTGATGATCGCCTTGTCCACGCTGGGTGTCGACGAACTGCACTCGCCCGAGCTGACCGGTCACTGGGAATACAAGCTGAAGCAGATGGAATCCGGCAATCTGGAGCGCCATGAATTCATGGATCACATCGTCGAGCAGACGCGCGACATGGTTGACCACATCAAGCATGGCAAAATTCCGGAAGAGGTCTTCAGCACCCTTACCAGCCCCTGTCCGAAATGCGGCGGTGTCATCCAGGAAAATTACAAGAAGTTCCAATGCAAGAAATGCGACTATGCGCTATGGAAGGTTGTCGCCGGCCGGCAATACGAACCGGAGGAAGTCGAGGAGCTGCTGATCAAGCGCGTGGTCGGGCCGTTGCAGGGCTTTCGCAGCAAGCTGGGACGACCATTTGCCGCCATGATCCGTCTCAACGCCGAGCACCTGCCGGAATTCGACTTTGGCCAGGGAGGTTCGGGCGAGGGCGAGGCGGAAGCGGTAGATTTCAGCGGCCAGGATCCGCTCGGCAAGTGTCCGAAGTGCGACGCCTCCGTCTACGAGCACGGCATGGCCTATGTTTGCGAGAAGGCGGTCGGCACGGCCAAAACCTGCGATTTCCGATCGGGCAAGATCATCCTGCAACAGCCGGTTGAGCGCGCCCAGATGACGAAACTGCTCGCCGGCGGGCGCACCGACCTGCTGCGCGGCTTCATCTCCGCACGCACCCGGCGCAAATTCTCCGCCTACCTTGTGAAGGGCGCCGATGGCAAAGTCGGCTTCGAATTCGAGCCGCGCGCACCCAAGGCAGGCGCAAAGAAAACCGCTGAAGAAGCAGCCAATGCCCCGGCAAAGGCCGTCAAGGCGAAAGCGGCCGCAAAGAAAAAAACAGCCAAGAAGTCCTGAAGCCCTAAACGAAATCGCCGACGAAGGGATTGCTCTCCCGCTCTTCACCGAAAGTCGACAGGGGGCCGTGGCCCGGAATGAAGGTCACATCATTGCC
>JAEHDO010000545.1 GCA_016880375.1 Betaproteobacteria bacterium
ATGTGGTGAAGGAACTCAACTCGGTGCTGCGCGCCATGCGCCACCTGGAAGCGGCCAGCGCGCGCGAAACTGGCGTAGAGGAGATCGCCCAACTGCTCGACAAGCCCGTGGAGGAAGTGCGCCAGGTGCTGGCGTTGAACGAGCATGTGGCATCGCTTGACGCTCCGTTGGAGATCGATCCGAGCCTGTCCATCGGCGAATCGCTGGCGGATGATGCCGCCGAAACGCCGGAGATGCAGATCCACACCGTCGAGGTAGAACATCTGATCACAGAGTGGATCGGCATGCTGAGCGACAAGCAGCGGCAGGTCATCGAATACCGCTACGGACTCAACGGCTGCGAGGTGGCGACCCTGGAGGAATTGGCCGAGCGTCTTTCGCTGACGCGCGAGCGGGTGCGGCAGATCCAGATCGAGGCGCTGGCCCAGTTGCGCCGCATCCTCAAGCGGCACGGCGTTTCCAAGGACGTTCTGCTCTAACGCCCGCCCTCAGCGCGCCGCCAGGCGCGCCTCGCGTTCCGCCCTCAATTCCCGGGACAGTGCATATACCGCCATCGCATAAAAGCTTGAGCGGTTGTAGCGCGTAATGACGTAGAAGTTGCGGTAACCCAGCCAGTATTCGGTTGTCTCGGAGGGGGTGACGAGGTCAATCAGGGCGCAAGGCAGTTGCGGTGCATCGGCTGCCGGATCGACCCCATAAGCTGTCATTTCCGCAGGCAGGAAACGGGGCAGTATGCCGGCTTTGATGAGTTCCGCGAATCTTTCACCCGCTACGCTGGCGGGCGCGGCAATCGGGCTGCCCGTTTCCCAGCCATGGCTGGCAAGGAAATTGGCCACGCTGCCAATCGCATCGATGGTGCTCGCCGCCAGATCCACCTGGCCGTCGCCATCGAAATCCACCCCCCAGCTGCGTATGCTGCTAGGCAGGAACTGAGGGATGCCGAGCGCCCCCGCATATGAGCCCATATAGGTAAGTGGATTGCGGCGCGAATCGCGGGCCAGCAACAGCAGGGCTTCCAGTTCGCTGCGGAAAAGTTCAGCCCGCGGCGGATAGTCGAAGGCCAGGGTGGCGAGCGTGGCGAAAGCCGGAAACTTGCCGGCATTGCGCCCGTAAATCGTTTCGATGCCGATGATGGCGACAATGATTTCCCCCGGCACGCCATAAATGCGCTGCGCGGCTTCGAGTGTCTGGCTGTTTGCCTCCCAGAAGCGCAATCCGCCCTCGATGCGGGATGGCTCGATAAATCGCCCGCGGTAAGCCTGCCAGGAGCGTACCGAAGGGTCTGCCGGCGGCATAATGGCCTTCAGCGCTTTCGGCTGCGGCTGTGCCTGGCTGAACAGACGCGCCAGACGGCCGGAATCGAAACCGTGCTTCTTGCGCATTTCCTCGATGAACTCCCGGACATCCTCGCGTTGGGCGAAACCGCCGGCCTTGGCGCCGGGGGGTATCGTCAAGGCAAGGGCAAAGATGACAACAAGCGGCAGGATGCGGTTCATCTCTGGGAGAGGATATTCAGGTCGGCAATCAATCTTCGCAGTTTCCGGCGGGATTCGGTGCCGCCCAGTCTGCCATAGCGCAAATCGATATAGAGTGCGGCGATCGCAGCCAAGCGGTGAGTCAGTTCCGGGCGGGCAAGCGCCACCCGACGGGCGTAATCCGCCGGGCCTTCCCAGTCCTTGCGCGCCAAGCCGACGCGCGCCAGCTTGCGACTCAGCCGGTTCCAGTCGCTCAGCGTCGGATCGTGACGAACCCGCTTGTGCAGCGCCCAGGCTGTCAGCCCCAAGAGGAGAAATCCGCACAGCACAGCCATGATCGCCGTCATTGCTTTCCAGTCGGGCTCGCGCAAGCCGAGGCGCGAAAGCACTTCGCGCTGGCGCTGCGGATCGTAACCCAGCACCAATTGGTTCCAGGTGTTCGTTACGGCTTCCCAGCGGAAACGTGCTTGCCTCAGCCAGGAAAGATCGGCCCGCACGATAAATGGCAGTGGTTCGCCAACTGGTACGGCCGATGCCAGCCCGGCTTCGATGCGATTCGGTGCGACGGCTGCCGTCGGGTCGACGCGCAACCAGCCTCTGCCTTCCAGCCAGACTTCGGCCCAGGCGTGGGCATCGGATTGGCGCACGATGAGGTAGCCGTCAACCGGGTTGCGTTCGCCGCCCTGATAGCCGGTGACGATGCGCGCCGGTACGCCAGCTGCACGCATGGCAAAGACGAAGGCCGATGCGAAGTGTTCGCAGAAGCCGCGCCGGGTCTCGAACAGGAACTGGTCGATGCTGTTCTCGCCGAGCAGGGGCGGGGTCAATGTATAGAAGAAGCGCTCCTGGCGGATGTGGTCGAGCATGCGACGGACGACGGCTTCGCCTCCTCCCGACTCGCGTCGCCATTGCTCGGCGAGCGCCCGCGTACGGGGATTGTTGGCGGGCAGCCTGAGGTGGTTATCGATGCTGGCAGCCGCGTCATCGATGCCCTGCACGCGATCGGGATAGGACTTCAACTCGTAGCGGATGCGGCTGCGTACCGGCGTTTTCGACAGCACTTGATATTCGTGCGAGAGGATTGCGCCGGGCGGCAGCGAGCCGGGCATTTCAAGGACGAACAGCCAGTGTTTGTTGTG
>JAEHDO010000118.1 GCA_016880375.1 Betaproteobacteria bacterium
ACGGCTGCTGCGGTGCGACATTGATTTAAAGCAAGGTTGCCAAAATTGCCACAAATATTTTCGGGTTATTTTTCCCGCTTCGCGCGGCCGCTCTTTTTGCCTGCTGCGGCACGCGCCTTGCCGATGCTGTCGGAGAGCGCTTTCGCGTCTTCGGAATCGGGCGGCAACTGCTTGAGCAGGCGCTCCCAGTAAGCGGCCGCCGCCGCGTAGTCCTCGCGTTCGTAGGCTGCCGTGCCGGCGAGGACGAGCGCATCGGGGAAGTCCGGATCGAGCTTCAGCGCGCGCGCGAGCAATTCGCTCGGGCGTCCGCGCAGCGAGCCGCCGGTGGCCAGGGCCAGGGCCTCGGCATACTCGGACAGGAGGTGGGGATCTTCATCGACCCGTTTCCCGGCCTTGTCGAAGGCGCGCGTCGCTTCCTCGTAGCGGCCCATGGCCTTGTAGGAGCGTGCCAGCATGACCCAGCCCTCGGGGTTGTCCGGATTCTGCTCCATGCGCGCCGCCAGCTTGGCCACCATCTCCTCGATCTGCTGCGCGGTGACCTTCGCCGGCTTGGCGCTCTCCGGCGCCAGCGCGGGAAGGTTGCCGAGGACGAAATAGATCAGGGCGGCGGCAATCGGCAGGGAGAGGCCGATGAACCAGGCGCTGCGCTTTGCCGGCCGGGCCTGCGCGGCTGTGGCCCCTTCAGCACCGGCGTCTTCCAGCAGGCGGCGCTGCAGTTCGCGCCGGCTTTCCTCGTAGTCGGCCTGGTTCAGGCCGCCCGAGGCGAAGTCACCCTCGAGCTCGGCGAGCTGGTCGCGGTAGATGCCGGCATTGATGGCGGTGCGCGAGGCCTGGGCGCCGCCGGCGCGCTGGCGCAGGAGCGGGACGATCAGGAACAGCAGGGTGATGGCGACCAGAATCGCGGCGGCGACGAGGAAAGCGGTCATGACTTGCTGTCCTCATCGCCCAGCTTGAGCAACGCCTCGGCCTGCTTCTGTTCTTCCGCGCTGAGCGTGGCTGCGGCGACGCGCTGGCCGCGCCGGCGCAGGATGATCGCCAGGGCCGCGATGCCGGCGACCAGCAGCAGGAAGGGGCCGAACCAGAGCAGGAAGGTGGTGCCTTTCAGCGGCGGCCGGTAGCGCACGAAGTCGCCGTAGCGGCCGACCATGAAGTCGAGGATCTCCTGGTCGGAGCGGCCCTTGGCGATCTGCTCGCGGATCTCGCGCCGCAGGTCCTTGGCGAGGTCGGCCTGCGAACCGGCCAGGGATTCGTTCTGGCAGACGAGGCAGCGCAGTTCCTCGGAAATCGCCACCATGCGCTTCTCGACGACGACGTCCGCAGCGGTCGGCGCGGCTTCCTTGGCGTCAAGAGGGCCGAATACCGGGGACAGGAGACAGAAAAGCAGCGCCCATGCCGGCGGCCAGCGCCTGATGATCATTTCGACAGCTCCGCGACCAGGGGCAGGATCTTGCCCTCGATGACGTCCTGCGTCACCGGGCCGATCTGCTTGTAGCGGATGACGCCGGCCTTGTCGATGACGTAGGTCTCGGGCACGCCGTAGACGCCGTAGTCGATGCCGACGCGTCCTTCGACGTCGGCGATGGACAGCATGTAGGGGTCGCCATAGCGCTGCAGCCAGCGCAGGGCATCGTCGCGCGGATCCTTGTAATTGAGGCCGACGATCGGCACGGTGCCCTTTTTCGCCAGATCCACCAACAGCGGATGCTCCTGGCGGCAGGAGACGCACCACGAGGCCCAGACATTGAGCAGCCACACCTTGCCCTGCAGGTCCTTGGGCGCGAAGCTCGCCTCCGGCTTGTGCAACTGCGGCAGCGCGAAGGCGGGCGCCGGCTTGCCGATCAGCGGCGAGGGCACTTCGCGCGGGTTGAGGTTGAGGCCGATGGCGAGAAAGGCCACCAGCACGATGAAGATGCCCAGCGGCAACAAAAAGCGGTTCATGCCGTTGCTCCTTGCAGGGCCGTCACGGCGCGCTTCTTCAAGCGGTAGCGGCGGTCGCTGATGGCGACGAGGCCGCCCAGCGCCATCAGCAGGCAGCCGCCCCAGATCCAGTCCACGAAGGGCTTGTAATACACGCGCACGCTCCAGGCGCGCTCGTCGATCGGCTCGCCGAGCGACACGTACACGTCACGCAGCAGTCCGGTGTCGATGGCCGCTTCCGTCATGGGCATGGCGGAAGTCAGGTAGGCGCGCTTCTCCGGCTTCATGGTGCGCAGCACCTTGCCGTCCTTCGATAATTCCAGTTCGCCCACCATGGCGCGGTAGTTCGGCCCCATCGCTTCCTGCACGCCGATGAAGCGGAAGTTGTAGCCGCCGACGCTGACGGTGTCGTCCGGCTCCATGCGCACGTCCTTCTCCTGCTGGTAGGCCGACACCAGCGTCACGCCGATGACGAACACGGCAACGCCGACATGCGCCAGGTGCATGCCCCACCAGTGCAGCGGCTGGCCGGACACGCCGGCGCGCAGGCGCTCGATAATGGCCACGGCGCTGCCGCCGGCGATCCAGGCGGCGAGCAGCACGCCCAGTGCCGTGAGCGGTGTCCATCGGCCGTACAGCAGCGGTATGGCGACGCTCAGCAGCACGGCGGCAACGAAGGCCGGCAGCAGCCGCTTCAGCACCGGTTTCATGTCGGCATGCTTCCAGCGTGCCATCGGCCCAGGCGCCATGAGCACGAGCAGCGGCACCATCAGCGGCACGAACACCGCGTTGAAGTAGGGCGGCCCGACCGAAAGCTTGCCCATGCCCAGCGCGTCGATGAAAAGCGGATACAGGGTGCCGAGCAGCACGCTGCCGGCGGCGACCACCAGCAGCACGTTGTTCACCAGCAGCAGGGTCTCGCGCGAAACGAGGCCGAAGGCGCCGCCCAGCCCGACCTTCGGTGCGCGCAGCGCAAACAGGAACAGCGAGCAGCCGACCACCACCGCGAGGAACATCAGGATGAAAATGCCGCGCTTCGGATCGGTGGCGAAGGCATGCACCGAGGAGAGCACGCCCGAGCGCACGAGGAAGGTGCCGAGCAGGGAGAGCGAGAAGGCGGCGATGGCCAGCAGCACCGTCCAGTTCTTGAAGCCGCCGCGCTTTTCCGTCACCGCCAGCGAGTGCACCAGCGCCGTGCCGACCAGCCAGGGCATGAAGGAGGCATTCTCCACCGGATCCCAGAACCACCAGCCGCCCCAGCCCAGTTCATAGTAGGCCCACCAGGAGCCGAGCGCGATGCCGAGGGTGAGGAAGACCCAGGCCGCGGTGGTCCACGGCCGCGACCAGCGCGCCCAGGCGGCGTCGAGCTGGCCGGAGAGCAGCGCCGCGATGGCGAAGGCGAAGGCGATGGAGAAACCGACATAGCCCATGTAGAGCATGGGCGGATGGAAGATCAGCCCCGGGTCCTGCAGCAGGGGGTTGAGGTCGCGGCCGTCCTCCGCCGCCGGCAGCAGGCGCTCGAAGGGGTTCGAGGTGATGAGGATGAAGGCGAGGAAGCCGACGGCGACCAGGCCGAGCACGCCGAGCACCCGCGCCACCATGGCGTCCGGCAGGTGGCGCGAGAAGAGGCTCACCGCCACCGTCCAGCCGGAGAGCATCAGCATCCACAACAGCAGCGAGCCCTCGTGGCCGCCCCACACGCCGGAGATGCGGTATTCGAGCGGCAGACGGGAGTTGGAATGCTGCACCACATACACCACCGAGAAATCGTTGGCGACGAAGGCCCAGGCGAGGCAGCCGAAACTGAGCGCGACGAGCAGGAACTGCGCGCGCGCCGCCGGCCGCGCCAGCGAGATCCATGGCCGGCTGCCACGGGCTGCGCCGGCGAGCGGCAGGGTGCCCTGCGCCAGCGCGACGAGCAGCGCCAGGATCAGGGCGAAGTGGCCGAGTTCAGGGATCATGGCTTCAGGGATTTCTGCGCCTTGTGCGCCTGGTCGACCGCGTGCTGCGCTTCCGGAGGCATGTAGTTCTCATCGTGTTTGGCGAGCACTTCGCTGGCGGTGAACAGGCCGTTGTCGCCGAGCTTGCCCTGGGCGACGACGCCTTTGCCCTCGCGGAACAGGTCGGGCAGGATGCCGGTGTAGGCGACGGTGATCTCCTTCGCCGTGTCGGTGACGACGAACTGCATGGTGAGGCCGTCGGGCTGGCGCTTCAGGCTGCCGTCCTTGACCAGGCCGCCGAGGCGGAAGGCCTTGCCTTTCGGCGCCTCGCCGGCGGCGATCTGCGTCGGCGTGAAGAAGAACACCAGGTTGCCCTGGAAGGCATTGAGCACCAGCGCGGCGGCGATGCCGAGCACGGCGAGGCCGCCGCCGATGAGGGCGAAGCGTTTATGACGTGGTTTCATCCTGGGATTCTTTTCTGGCGCGGATTTCCCTGCGCAGTTCAATGAGGGCGTTGCTTCGACGCCTCCGGGCGAGAATAGGTTCCACGATCATCAGCGCCGCGCAAGCGCCGAAGGAGCCCCAGACGTAGAGCGCGTGGCCGCCCATGGCGAAGAATTCGGCAGCGCTGCCCCAGTTCATGATTGCTTGACCTCGATCAACTCTTCCACCCAGCCGGCGTGGCGCTCGCGCTCGAGGATGATGGCGCGCACGCGGGTCAGCGACACGGCGATGGCGTACATCCAGAAGGCCAGCGCCATCAGCAGCATGCCCCACAGCATGGTCTGCGCCATCGAGGGCGATTTCGTCAGGCTGACCGAGGCGCCCTGGTGCAGGGTGTTCCACCACTTCACCGAGAAATAGATGATGGGGATGTTGACGACGCCGACCAGCGCCAGCACGGCGCCGGCCCTGTCGGCGCGGCGCGCATCGTCGATGGCCGACTGCAGGGCGATGAAGCCGATGTAGAGGAAGAACAGGATCAGTTCGGAGGTCAGGCGCGCATCCCACACCCACCAGGTGCCCCACATCGGCTTGCCCCAGAGAGCGCCCGTCCACAGCGAGAGGAAGGCCATCAGCGCGCCGGTCGGCGCCAGCGCCGAGGCCATCATGCCGGAGAGCCGCGTGTTGAAGCCGAGGCCCAGCGCCGCCCAGAAGGCCATGACGAGATAGAGGAACATCGACATCCACGAGGCCGGCACATGCACGAAGATGATGCGGTAGCCCTCGCCCTGCTGGGCGTCGGTGGGCGCGACGAAGAAGCCGATGTAGAGGCCGGCGAGGCCGAAGACGGCCGTCAGCGCCCAGAACCAGGGAATCATCTTTCCCGCCAGCGGATAGAAAGTCTGCGGCGAGGCAAACTTGAACCAGTTAATGATGCCGTTGCTCATTCCAACGCAATCCTCAATGCCACGGTTGTTGCCCACGGCCCGAAAAACGCCGCCAGCGCCAGGAAGGCCGCCAGCAGCGACAGGTGTGCCGTCGCGCCGAGGCCGCTGATGTAAGACTCCACCGCGCCGGCGCCGAAGATCAGCACCGGCACGTAGAGCGGCAGCACCAGCAGCGACACCAGCACGCCGCCGCCGCGCACGCCCAAAGTCAGTCCCGCGCCGACGGCGCCGATCAGCGACAGCACCGGCGTGCCGATCAGCAGCGCGACGACCATCACCGCCAGCGCATCCGCCGGCAGGTCGAACTGCAGGCCCAGCACCGGCGCCAGCAGCGCCAGCGGCAGGCCGGAGAGCAGCCAGTGGGCGGCGATCTTGCCCGTCACCAGCACGCCGAGCGGCACCGCCGACAGCGCCATCTGTTCCAGCGTGCCGTCGGCGTGGTCGGCCGCGAACAGGCGGTTCAGTGACAGCATGGTCGCCAGCAGCGCCGCCACCCACAGCACGCCGGGGGCGATCTGCCGCAGCATCGCCATTTCCGGCCCGATGCCGAGCGGGAACAGGCTGACGACGATGACGAAGAAGAACAGCGTCGTCAGCACGTCCGACTTGCGCCGCATGGCGAGCAGCAGGTCGCGCTTGATAACGCTGCCCAGTGCCGCGAGAAGACTGATTTCACCCATCAATCCAACCGCAGGTGCTCGACCCTGCCTGACAGCGACAGGTCCTGGTGGCTGGTCAGCACCGCCATGCCACCAGAGGCCAGATGCGCGTCGATGACGCCGCACAAATTCGTTACCGCTGCCTTGTCCAGCGCCGTGAGCGGCTCGTCCAGCACCCACAATTTTCGCTTTTCCAGCAGCAGGCGGGTGAGCGCCACGCGCCGCTTCTGTCCGGCGGAGAGCACCCGCGCCGGCAGGTCTTCCCGACCCTTGAGTCCCAACTGCCGCAGCGCCTGCCTTGCGGCATCCTCGTCGACCGGCGCCCCGGCCAGCGTCGCCGAGATGCGCGCATTCTCCAGCGCCGTCAGGTCGTCCTTCACCGCGCCGGCATGGCCGCAATACAACAGTTCGCCGCGGTAATCCTCGGCCAGCTTGCGGATCGGCGCGCCGTTCCAGCGGATCTCGCCGGCCGCCGGCTGCGACAGGCCGCAGAGCATGCGCAGCAGGCTGGTCTTGCCGCTGCCGTTGGCGCCC
>JAEHDO010000119.1 GCA_016880375.1 Betaproteobacteria bacterium
ACGACAGGGACATGGCGGGCGACTACTTCGGCTACGATGGCCCCTGCCCGCCCTGGAACGACGAGATCCCGCACCGCTACGTGTTCACGCTCTACGCACTGGACATCGCCCGCTGCCCGCTCGAGGGCAGGTTCACCGGACAACAGGTGCGTGCGGCCATCCAGGGGCACATCCTGGCGGAAGCCGGCATCACCGGCATCTACACCCTCAACCCAAGCGTCAGGTTGTAACCGCTACTCCCCCCGCGCCGCACCTTCGCGGCGCGGATCGGCGGCGCCGACCCATTTTTCGCCGCGACGCAGGATGACAGAGAGGCCGCTGGTCATGTCTTCGATCGCCACGGCGTGGCCGAGCTTCTCCAACTCGGGCCGAAGCTGCTCGGCCTGCGTGGCGCGTTCCAGTTCGGTCGGGCCGTTGCGGCTGCCGACATGCGGCAGCGCCGCCGCCTCTGCGGGCGATAGCCCCCACGCAAACAGCGCCAAGGCCGCTCTGGCGACGTAGTTGATGATCCGGTTGCCACCGGGCGAGCCGAGGACGCCGGCAACGCGCCCCGTCATGTCATAAACGATCGTGGGCGCCATCGACGAGAGCGGCCGCTTGCCGGCCTCGACGCGGTTGGCGACCAGCTTGCCCCCCTCTTCCGGGCGAAAGGAAAAATCCGTTAGCTGGTTGTTGAGCAGAAAACCATGCACCATGATGCGGCTGCCGAAGGCCGCTTCGATGGAACTTGTCAGAGACACGGCATTGCCTTCGCTGTCGACGATGGAAAGATGCGTCGTGGCCGGCAACTCGGCAAAAAGATCCTCGCCGAGAGACGGCTTGCCCGGCAGGTCGCCCGGGGTGGCGCGGCCCATGCTGGCATCGGCTCGAATCAGCTGCTTGCGCGCCGCCAGGTAGGATGGATCGAGCAGCGCCTTGACGGGCACATCGGCGAAAGCCGGATCGGCAAGGTAGCGGGCGCGATCGGCAAATGCCAGCCGCCCCGACTCGGCGAAACGATGCACGCTAGCTGGAGAAAGCGGCGGCGCGTCCGTGAAGCCTTCCGCAAAAGTCAGTATCTGCAGCACGGCGATGCCACCGGAACTGGGCGGCGGCATGCCGCAGACGCGATAGCTGCCGAGGCGCTCGGCGCAGAGCGGTTCGCGTTCGAGCGGCTTGTAGGCAGCGAAATCGGCCTCGCCAAGGTCGCCAGGCTCCCTGGCATGGGTGCGCACCGCAGCAACGATGTCACGCGCGATGGGGCCTTCGTAGAAGATCTTTGTGCCATGCTGCGCCAGTGCCAGCAGAACAAAGCCGAATTCGCGGTTGACGATCCTCGTGCCGACCGGCTTGGGCCGCCCGTCGGCCTCATAGTAGAGCCGGCGCGCGGCCGGGTCGTCGCGCAGGAAGCGATCCTCCGCCAGCAGCTTGTGCAGGCGCGGCGACAGCGGGAAGCCCTCCACCGCCAGGCGCAGCGCCGGTGCGAACAATTTCGGCCAGAGCGTCCGTCCATGATTGCGGTAGACAAGGTCGAGCAGCGCCGGCAGGCCCGGCACGCCGACGGAGCGGCCGCCCACCGCCGCTTCAGCGAACGGCAGCGGCTTGCCGTCCGCGCCGAGGAAGCGTTCCGGGCGCGCGGCTGACGGTGCCGTCTCGCGCCCGTCGTAGGCGCGCAGCTTGTTCTGGCGCATG
>JAEHDO010000120.1 GCA_016880375.1 Betaproteobacteria bacterium
GAAGAGGTTCTCGCCGGCGCCTTCGGCGACGAAGCCGTCCACGTCGAGCAGCAGCGCCTCGTCGTAGCCGTGCTCGGTGGCCTCCATGTTGGCGAGGATCGAGTTGGCGTAGGTGCCGGAATACTTGGCGCGGCACATCGAGACATTGACGTGGTGGCGCGCATACGAAGAGGTCTTGACGCGGATGCCGTTGGCCATCCCGTCCTCGCCCAGGTAGGCGCCCCACGGCCAGGCGGCGATCGACACATGCACCTGCGCGCCCTTCGGCGAAACGCCCATCTTCTCCGAGCCGTAGAAGGCGATCGGCCGCAGGTAGCAGGATTCCAGCTTGTTGGCGCGCACCACTTCCTTGTGCGCCTCCATCAGCGTTTCCCTGTCGTACGGGATCTTCATCATGTAGATGTGCGCCGAGTTGAACAGCCGGTCGGTGTGCTCCTTGAGGCGGAAGATGGCGGTGCCGTCGACGGTCTTGTAGGCGCGCAGGCCCTCGAACACGGCGAGGCCGTAGTGCAGGGAGTGGGTGAGCACGTGCGTCGTCGCTTCGCGCCAGGGCACGAGCTTGCCGTCGTGCCAGATGAAGCCGTCGCGGTCGGCCATGGACATGATTGTTTCTCCAGCTTCTTGGACAAAATTGGATTTTATCGTACCCGGGGGACGCGGTAAAATTACTTCATGGAGCGCATCTGGAAACCCAACGTCACCGTGGCCGCCGTCATCGAGCGCGACGGGCGCTTCCTCTTCGTCGAGGAGGAGACCGACGACGGCATCCGCATCAATCAGCCGGCGGGGCATCTCGACGAGGGCGAGTCGCTGGCGGATGCCGCGGCGCGCGAGGCGCTGGAAGAGACGGCGCACCGCTTCGAGCCGGAATACCTGGTCGGCATCTACCAGTGGCGGCGCCCGGCGGGCGACGTGACCTACCTGCGCTTCGCCTTCGGCGGGCGGCTGCTCGGCGTGGAGGCGGAACGGGCGCTGGACCACGGCATCCTGCGCGCGCTGTGGCTGACGCCGGAGGAGATCGCGGCGGAGCACGCCCGTCACCGCAGCCCGCTGGTGATGCAGTGCGTGCGCGACTACCTCGCCGGCCGCCGCTTCGGCCTCGACCTGATTACCCATTACGAGACATGAGCGTCGTCCGCCGGGCCGTCCCAAGGACGGCGCAGCCAACAACATGGAGCCGCGAAGCGGCGAACAATCGTCACCCCCTTCTTCGGGAAGGGGGATGGGGGGAAGGCAGTTGAAACCAGGTACAGTCGTTGTCGGCATGTCGGGCGGGGTGGATTCCTCCGTTGCGGCGATGCTCCTCAAACAGCAGGGCTGGAAAGTCGTCGGCCTCTTCATGAAGAACTGGGAGGACGATGACGACGAGGAGTACTGCGCTTCGCGCCAGGACCTGATCGACGTCGCCGCGGTCTGCGACATCCTCGGCATCGACCTCGAGGTGGTGAACTTCTCCGCCGAGTACAAGGAGCGGGTGTTTGCCGAGTTCCTGCGCGAGTACCGCGCCGGCCGTACGCCCAACCCCGATGTGCTGTGCAACGCCGAGATCAAGTTCAAGGCCTTCCTCGACCACGCCCTGGCGCTGGGCGCGGAAAAGATCGCCACCGGCCACTATGCCCAGGTGCGCGAGGTGGCGACCGAGATGGGCCGCGAATTCCAGCTGCTCAAGGCAGAGGACGGCACCAAGGACCAGAGCTACTTCCTTTACCGGCTCAACCAGGCGCAGCTGTCGAAGACGCTGTTTCCGCTCGGCGAGGTGTACAAGCGCGAGGTGCGCAAGCTGGCGGAACAGGCCGGCCTGCCCAACTTCGCCAAGAAGGATTCGACCGGCATCTGCTTCGTCGGCGAGCGGCCCTTCAAGGAATTCCTCGAGCGCTACATTCCGCGCCAGCCCGGCGAGATCCGCACGCTGGACGGCGACAAGCTCGTGGGGGAGCACCATGGCCTGATGTACCACACCCTCGGCCAGCGCAAGGGGCTGGGGATTGGCGGCATCGCCGGAGGCGATAAGGGCGGCCAGAAGGAGGGCGAGCATGACGCTTGGTATGTCGCCGGCAAGGATCTGGAGAAAAATGTCCTCCATGTCGTGCAGGGCCACGACCATCCGGCGCTGCTGGCGGACCGCCTGAAGGCGATCGACCTGTCCTGGGTCAATGGCAAGCTGCCGCACACGCACTGGGTGTATACGGCCAAGACGCGCTACCGCCAGCCGGACGCGCCGTGCGAAGTGGAAAACGTAAACGCGGAGAGATGCGAGGTGATTTTCGCCCAGCCGCAATGGGCGGTGACCCCCGGCCAGAGCGTGGTGCTCTACGATTCGAGGGTGTGCCTGGGCGGCGGCATCATCGAATAGCCGCCGTCCTGCGGAGGCTGACTTTTTCTCAGTCCTGAGGCACGGTTTCGGCGAACGAGGGCCGTTGCATCAGCTCGTCGTACAGCCGCGCCAGGTTGGCGTGCCGCTCGCGCCAGCCGAGATCGGGCAGGCGGAAGTCGAGGTAGCCCAGCACCGTGCCGACGGCGATGTCGGCCAGCGAGAAGGCGTTGCCGGTGCACCAGGCCTGTTCGCCGAGTTCCTCGGACATCATTTGCAGCGCGAGGTCGATCTTGTCGCTTTGGCGCGGGATCCAGGCGGGATTTCTTTGTCCTTCCGGGCGCCGGCTTTCGAGCACCACCGCCACGGCCGCATCGAGCACGCCGTCGGCCAGGGCCTCCCAGCGCTTGATGCGGATGCGGTCGCGTCCGGCCGCGGGCAACAGGCGGTTGTTGGGCGTCACGCTGTCGAGGTACTCGACGATGACGCGGGAGTCGAACAGCGTGCTGTCGTCGTCGAGCACCAGCACCGGCACCTTGTTCAGGGGGTTGAGCTTGTTCACGCCGGTGTCGGGATTCCAGGGATTGTCGAGCACGAACTCGTACTCGATCTTTTTCTCGGCCAGCACGATGCGCGCCTTGCGCACGTAGGGACTTGTCAGGGAACCGATCAGTTTCATTTTGAGCCGCTGTTCTGAATTCGCCGCAATTATATCATCGCGCCCTTGCGCGACCGCGATGGTGCCGCTGACGGCGCCCCTTGCGTGATAAAATTCGACTGATTTCAAGAGGTTCACACCCATGACCCTGACTCCGTTGACCGCCCTCTCGCCGCTCGATGGCCGCTATGCCGGCAAAGTGGAGGCGCTGCGCGCGCATTTCTCGGAATTCGGACTGATCCGCAACCGGGTTCGCGTCGAGGTGGCCTGGCTCAAGGCCCTGGCGGCCGAGCCGCATATCGCCGAGATCCCGGCCTTCTCCACCGAGACGCAGGCCGAGCTGGACGAGGTCGCGTCGTCCTTTTCCGCCACTGACGGCGAGGCCATCAAGGCCATCGAGGCGCGCACCAACCACGACGTCAAGGCGATGGAGTACTGGCTGAAGGAGCGCCTCTCCGACAACGCCGAGGTGATGGCGGTGGCGGAGTTCATCCACTTCGGCTGCACTTCCGAGGACATCAACAATCTGTCGCACGCCCTGATGCTGAAGGAGGCGCGCGCGGCGAACCTGCTGCCGGCGCTGGACGCCGTTGTCGCCCGCCTGGTCGAGCTGGCGCACCAGCATGCCGAACTGCCGATGCTCTCGCGCACCCACGGCCAGCCGGCCAGCCCGACCACGCTGGGCAAGGAGATGGCCAACGTCGCGGCGCGCCTGAAGCGCGCCCGCGCACGCCTCGCCGCGGTCTCGCTCACGGCCAAGTTCAATGGCGCGGTGGGCAACTACAACGCCCACCTGGCCGCCTATCCGGCGTTCGACTGGGAGGGCTTCGCGCGCCGCTTCGTCGAGTCCTTCGGCCTGGAGTTCAATGCCTACACCATCCAGATCGAGCCGCACGATGCCATGGCCGAACTGTTCGACGCCATCGCCCGCGCCAACACCATCCTGCTCGACCTGAACCGAGACATCTGGCTGTACATTTCGCTGGGCTACTTCAGGCAGAAGCTGAAGGACGGCGAGATCGGTTCCAGCACCATGCCGCACAAGGTGAACCCGATCGACTTCGAGAATTCGGAGGGCAACCTCGGCCTGGCCAATGCCGTGCTGCGCCACCTCGCCGACAAGCTGCCCGTCTCGCGCCTGCAGCGCGACCTGACCGATTCGACCGTCCTGCGCAACATGGGCGTGGCCTTCGGCTACGCGCTGCTGGCCTACGATTCCTGCCTGAAGGGCCTCGGCAAGCTGGAGGCCGATCCGGCGCGCCTGCGCGCCGACCTCGCCGACTGCTGGGAGGTGCTGGCCGAGCCGGTGCAGACGGTGATGCGCCGCTACGGCGTCGAGAACCCCTACGAGCAACTGAAGGAGCTTACGCGCGGCAAGGGCATCACCCGCGAGGGGCTGCATGCCTTCATCCAGGGACTGAAGATTCCGGAAGCCGAGAAGCAACGCCTGCTGGCGATGACGCCGTGGAGCTACGTCGGCAAGGCGGCCGAGCTGGCGAAGCGTATCTGAACATGGGGTTTGCCGAAAACCTGAAGAAGATGCCCGGCGTGGCCCATCTCGAGGCGATTCGCCTCCTCGACGGCGAGGAAGTCGTTGCCACCATCGAGCACAAGCCCGGCCAGGTCGGCTCGCTGGCCCTCTACAACCACCTGGCGCAGACCTATGGTGCCATCACGCCGGAAGCGGCGCGCGCCGGGCTGGAACTCTACGCCGAGCACAGCGAGGACGCCCGCGCCAACCCGGGCAAGCATCCCAACATCGACCGGCTGCTGGCGCTGGCCCAGGGCGGGCGCACGCTGCGCATCAAGCACGTCTTCGCCGCCGTGGAATGAAAAAGGCCCGCCGGAGCGGGCCTTCGCCGTCCTGCGGGGACTGACTTTTACACCACTGCCTCTTCCTTCGTCTTCTGCGGCTTGACGAACTGCTCGCGCGAGACGCCGAGCCACATCACCAGCGGGCTGGCCACCAGCACCGAGGAGTAGATGCCGAAGAGGATGCCGATGGTCAGCGCCAGGGCGAAGTAGTGCAGCACCTCGCCGCCGAAGATCAGCATCGACAGCACCGCCAGCTGCGTGCTGCCGTGGGTGATGATGGTGCGGCTGATGGTGCCGGTGATGGCGCTGTCGATGACCTGCGGCACCGTTGCCTTGCGCATCTTCCTGAAGTTCTCGCGCACCCGGTCGAACACCACCACCGACTCGTTCACAGAATAACCCAGCACGGCGAGCACGGCCGCCAGCACCGGCAGCGAGAATTCCCACT
This sequence comes from Betaproteobacteria bacterium, assembly GCA_016880375.1. Taxonomy (GTDB): domain Bacteria; phylum Pseudomonadota; class Gammaproteobacteria; order Burkholderiales; family Rhodocyclaceae; genus Desulfobacillus. The sequence continues at coordinate 5,233 of JAEHDO010000120.1, forward strand.
GGAAGAAGGCGAAGAAGCCGAGGATGATCACCACGTCGTGCAGGTTGGCGATGATGGCCGAGACGGCGAAGCGCCACTCGAAGCGCAGCGCCAGGTAGACGATGATGCCGAAGACGACGAGCAGCAGGGCGATGGCGCCGTTCTCGGCCAGTTCCTTGCCGACCTGCGGCCCGACGAACTCGACGCGCTTGAGCTGCGCGCCGGCCTCGTCCTGCTGGAGTACGCCGGCGATGCTGCTGCCGAGCGCGGCCGAATCCTGGCCGGGCTTGAGCGGCATGCGGATCAGCACGTCGCGGCTGCTGCCGAAGTTGACCACTTGGGTGTCGGTGAAATTGGCCTTGGCCAGGGCATCGCGGATCTTCTGCGTGTCGGCGGCCTGCGGGTAGCTCACCTCGATCAGCGTGCCGCCGGTGAACTCGACGCTGAAGTGCAGGCCGCGCGTGGCGAGGAAGAACACCGCGGCGACGAAGGTGATCAGCGAAATGACGTTGAACACCAGCGCATGGCGCATGAAGGGGATATCTTTGCGGATCTTGAAGAATTCCATCTGCGTTCTACCCCTTTATTTCCAGGCGACGTTGCCGATCGCCAGACTGGCCAGCTTGCGCCGGCTGCCGTAGACTAGGTTGACGATGCCGCGCGAGACGACGACCGAGCTGAACATCGAGGTGAGGATGCCCAGGCAATGCACCACGGCGAAACCGCGCACCGGCCCGGAGCCGAAGATGAGCAGGGCCAGGCCGGCGATGAGCGAAGTGACGTTGGAGTCGAGAATCGTGCCGAAGGCGCGTTCGTAGCCGGCGGTGATGGCCGCCTGCGGCGTGGCGCCGTTTCGCAGTTCCTCGCGGATGCGCTCGTTGATCAGGACGTTGGCGTCGATGGCCATGCCCAGGGTCAGCGCGATGGCGGCGATGCCGGGCAGGGTGAGCGTCGCCTGCAGCATCGACAGCAGGGCGATCAGCAGCAGCAGGTTGGTCGACAACGCCACCACCGAGATCAGACCGAAGATCATGTAATAGGCACTCATGAAAACGGCGATGGCGATGAAGCCGTAGAGCGTCGACTTGAAGCCGCGCTCGATGTTCTCCGCGCCCAGGCTCGGGCCGATGGTACGTTCCTCGATGATTTCCATCGGCGCGGCCAGGCTGCCGGCGCGCAGCAGCAGGGCGACGTCGTTGGCCTCGACGGTGCTCATGCGGCCAGAGATCTGCACGCGGCCGCCGCCGATTTCGCTGCGTATCACCGGGGCAGTGATGACCTCGCCCTTGCCCTTCTCGATGAGCAGGATGGCCATGCGCTTGCCGACGCTCTCGCGCGTGACGTCCTTGAAGATGCGCGCGCCGGCCGAGTCCAAGGTGAGGTGAACCGCCGGTTCATGGGTCTGGTTGTCGAAACCGGGCTGGGCGTCGGTGAGGCGGTCACCTGTCAGCACCACCTGTTTCTTCACCAGCAGCGGCGCGCCGCTGCGCTCGACGTAATATTCCGTGCCGACGGGGGGCTGACCCCTGGCGGCCTCATCCATCACCGCCGGGTTCTGGCTGTTCTCGTCGTCCACCATGCGGACTTCCAGTGTGGCGGTGCGTCCGAGGATATCCTTCGCCTTGGCGGTGTCCTGCACGCCGGGCAGCTGCACGACGATGCGGTCGGCGCCCTGCTGCTGGATCACCGGTTCGGCCACGCCAAGCTCGTTGATGCGGTTGTGCAGGGTGGTGATGTTCTGCTTGATGGCGAATTCCTGGATGCGCTTCTGCGCCTCGGGCTTCAGTGTGGCGGTCAGCTTGAAGTCGGCGCCGTCCTGGACCTCGGTCAGGAGCAGGTCGGGTTGACTGGTCTCGATGGTGGCACGCGCCTTGTTGCGCGTATCCTCATCACGGAAGCGGATGGCAAGCTGGTCACGCTCGCGCGCGATGCCGCCGTGGCGCACGTTCTTGTCGCGCATCAGCGAGCGCAGGTCGGCGGCGGTGGCGTCGAGGCGCTTGGTCAGCGCCCCTTTCATGTCCACCTGCAGCAGGAAGTGCACACCGCCGCGCAGGTCAAGGCCGAGGTACATCGGCAGGGCGTGCATCGAGGTCAGCCAGGCGGGCGAGCGGGAGAGCAGGTTGAGCGCCACCACGTAAGAGGCATTTTCCGGATCGGGATTGAGCGCCTTCTCGATGGCGTCCTTGGCCTTGATCTGGGTTTCGGTGTCGCCGAAGCGGACGCGCACGCTGTTCTGATCGGCATAGCTGCCCTGGTGCGCAATGCCTGCCGCCTTCAGGGTATCCTCGACGCGGCCGAGCAGCTTGAGGTCGACCTTGACCGCGGTCTTGATGCTGGACACCTGCACCGCCGGCGCTTCGCCGTAGAAATTGGGCAGGGTGTACAGCAGGCCGACCGCCAGCGCGAAGGCGATGATCAGGTATTTCCAGAGCGGGTAGCGGTTCATGGTTCAGTGCAGGGCGTCATGGCTGCCCGGGTGCGGTTCAAAGCGTCTTCAGGGTGCCCTTCGGAAGGATGGCCGTGACGGCGTTTTTCTGCAGCGAGATCTCGACATTTTCCGCGATCTCGACCGCAATATAGGTTTCACCGACCTTGGTGATGCGACCGGCGATGCCGCCATTGGTCAGCACCTCGTCGCCTTTCTGCATGGCTTCCACCATCGCCTTGTGTTCTTTGGCCCGCTTCATCTGCGGCCGGATCATGAGGAACCACAGCACGACGAACATCAGGATGATGGGCAGCATGCCCATCAGGCCGCTGGTCGGGTCGCCGGCGGCGGCAGGCGCAGCTTGCGCCCAGGCATTCGAAATCAGCACGTTTGTCTCCGCGGGAAGTTTGAAAAAACGCGAAATTATAACAGCTTGGCCGAACGGGCCGCATGGAAATCGGCGATCGCGTCCTGCAGCCGGCCGGCGGCGATGGCCTCGCGCAATTCGGCCATGAGCTGCTGGTAATAGAACAGGTTGTGCAGGGTATTCAGCCGCGCGCCGAGGATTTCATTGACCCGCTGCAGGTGGTGCAGGTAGGCGCGGGTGAAGTTGCGGCAGGTGTGGCAGGGGCAGGTCTCGTCGAGCGGGCGCGTGTCGGCGGCGTGGGCGGCGTTGCGGATCTTCACCGTGCCGTGGCGGGTGAACAGCCAGCCGTTGCGGGCGTTGCGCGTCGGCAGGACGCAGTCGAACATGTCGATGCCCTGTTGCACGGCATTCACCAGGTCTTCCGGCGTGCCGACGCCCATCAGGTAGCGCGGCCGCTCCTGCGGCAGGCGCGGCGCGGTGTGGGCGAGGATGCGCTGCATGTCGGCCTTCGGCTCGCCCACCGAGAGGCCGCCGATGGCATAGCCGTCGAAGCCGATCTGCGCGAGGCCGGCGAGGGATTCGTCGCGCAGGTCCTCGAACATGCCGCCCTGGACGATGCCGAAGAGGGC
>JAEHDO010000017.1 GCA_016880375.1 Betaproteobacteria bacterium
GCGGCGCAGGCCGCGCGGGAAGCAAAGGAACAGTACGCCTAAGCCGCTGGAAACCAGCCGGGGCGGGTCACCCCTCTGCCCCGGCAGTGCCTCAATGCCCGACGAGGAAGGTGTAGGTGGCGTAGATCGAGTACTCAAGCACGCCCTGGGGCAGCAGGCCGATCAGAGCCACTGCAAGTCCGTTGATCGAGAGCAGGAAGCGCATGTCGCGCGGCCCCTCGATCGGCGACGTGTCCGTCGGCGCATCGAAGTACATCAACTTCACCACCCGCAGGTAGTAGAAAGCGCCGACCAGCGAAAAGAGTACGGCGAACACCGCCAGCCAGAGCAACTTGGCGGCAATGGCCGCCTGCAGTACCGCAAACTTGGCAAAGAAGCCGACGAAGAACGGCATGCCGGCCATCGAGAACATGAGGATCATCATGATGGCGGCGAACCATGGGCTGCGCTTGTTCAGCCCCCTGAAGTCTTCGATGTTCTCCGCCTCGAAGCCGGCACGCGACAGCAGCAGGATCATGCCGAAGGCGCCCAGGCTCATCAGCACGTAGGCGATGACGTAGAACATCGCCGAACTGTAGGCGTTGAGGGCAAAGCGCGGATCGCCGCCGACGATGCCGGAGAGCACGCCAAGCAGCATGAAGCCCATGTGCGAGATGGCCGAATAGGCCAGCATGCGCTTGAGGTTTGTCTGCGCGATCGCCGCCAGATTGCCCAAGGCAATGGATAGCGCGGAGAGGATCATCAGCATCACCTGCCAGTGCTCGGCCAGATCGGCGAGGCCGGTCACCAGCATGCGCATGACGATGGCCAGGGCCGCCAGCTTCGGCGCCGAGCCGATCAGCAGCGTCACCGCCGTCGGCGCGCCATGATAGACGTCCGGCACCCACATGTGGAAAGGCACCACGCCCAGCTTGAAGGCCAGGCCGGCAACGACAAAGACCAGGCCGAATACCAGCACCGTCCTGTTGCCGCCGCCCAGCGCGATGCGCTGCCCGACCTCGGCGATCTCCAGGCTGCCCGTCGCGCCATACACCATCGACATGCCGTAGAGCAGCAGCCCGGAGGCCATCGCGCCGAGGACGAAATACTTCATCGCCGCCTCGGTGGCGCGGGCCGAGTCGCGGTCGATCGCCACCAGCGCATAAAGGGATAGCGCCAGCAGTTCGAGACCGAGGTAGAGGCTGAGGAAATGGCCGGCGGAGATCATCACCATCATGCCGAGCGTAGCGAACAGCGTCAGCACGTAGAACTCGCCCTTGTCGAGGTTCCTCGCGGCGAGATAGCTGCGGCTATAGACCAGCACCATCGCCACGGCGGGATAAAGCACCAGCTTGAGCAGATCGGCGAACATGTCGTCGATGAACATGCCGCTGAAGGTGGTGACTGTCCGCCCGTCAATCGTAAAGAAGGTGATGCCCAATGCACCGGCCAGGGTGAGCTGGGTGAGCAGATAGGTCAGCCAGCGCCGGCCGGCGAACAGGTCACCCAGCAGCACCACGAGCGCCATCAGCAGGAGAAAAATCTCCGCCGAGGCGGGATAGAGATCGGGCATGACGAAATTCATGTCTTTATCGTCCGCTCAGAGCTTTGACACGGCGACGTGCCTCAGCAGGTTGTCCACCGAGGCGTGCATCACTTCCGTGAACGGCAGGGGGTAGAGGCCCATGCCCAGCACGCACAGTGCCAGCAGCCCCAGCACGACGAACTCGCGCGTGTTGAGGTCGGCAAGCTCGGCGACGTGGTGGTTGGCCACGGCACCGAACACCACGCGCTTGACCATCCATAGGGTATAGGCGGCGCCGAGAATCAGGGTGGTCGCGGCAGCGAAGCCGACCCAGAAGTTGTACTTCACGGCACCAAGGATAACCATGAACTCGCCAACGAAGCCGCTGGTGGCGGGCAGGCCAGCGTTGGCCATGGCGAAGAAGATGAACAGCGCGGCGAACTTCGGCATGGTGTTTACCACCCCGCCGTAGTCGGCGATCTGCCGGCTGTGCATGCGATCGTAGAGCACGCCGACGCAGAGGAACATGGCGCCGGAGACGAAGCCGTGAGAGATCATCTGCACCAGCGCGCCTTCCAGGCCGATCTGGCTGAAGATGAAGAAGCCGAGGGTGACGAATCCCATGTGCGAGATCGACGAGTAGGCGATCAGTTTCTTCATGTCGGTCTGCACCAGGGCAACGAAGCCGATGTAGACCACGGCGACCAGCGACAGCGCGATCATCATGCCGGACAATTCTTGACTCGCGTCAGGCGCGATCGGCAGCGAGAAGCGCAGGAAACCGTAGGCGCCGAGCTTCAGCATGATGGCGGCCAGCACCACCGAGCCGCCGGTGGGCGCCTCGACGTGGGCGTCCGGCAGCCAGGTGTGCACCGGCCACATCGGCACCTTGACGGCGAAGGCGACCAGAAAAGCGAGGAACAGCCAGGTCTGCGCCGTGAGCGAGATCCTCAACTCGTGCCAATCGAGCAGGCTGAAGCTGAAGCCGGACTGGAAGAACAGATAGATCAGCGCGATCAGCATCAGCAGCGAGCCAAGCAGCGTGTAGAGAAAGAACTTGAAGGCCGCGTAGACCCGGTTCGGCCCGCCCCAGACGCCGATGATGAGGTACATCGGGATCAGCGAGGCCTCGAAGAAAACGTAGAACAGCACGGCGTCGAGCGACGCGAAGATGCCGTTCATGATGCCGGACATGACCAGGAAGGCCGCCATGTACTGAGCCACCTTTTCTTCGATGACCTTCCATCCGGCCAGCACCACCAGCGGCGTGATGAAGCTGTTGAGCAGGATGAACAGCACCGAAATGCCATCCACGCCAAGATGGTAGTGGATGTTGAAGCGCGGGATCCAGTTGCGCATTTCGACGAACTGCATGGCGCTGGTCTGGGTGTCGAAGCCGGCATACAGCGGCAGCGTCGCGAGGAAGCCTGCCACCGCAACCGCCAGAGCCAGCGAACGCGCCAGTCCGGCGTTGCGGTCGGAGCCGGTGGCGAGCACCAGCAGGCCGCCGATGACGGGCAGCCAGATCGCAAGACTCAATAAGGGAAGACCAGACATTCTTGTTTTCCTAGGCCCGGTTCATCCACAAAGTCAGCAGCACGAAGACGCCGATGATCATGGAGAACGCATACTGGTAGATGTAGCCCGACTGGAACAGGCGGACGATGGAGGCGATCCAGCCGACCACCTTGGCCGAACCGTTCACCGCCAGGCC
>JAEHDO010000546.1 GCA_016880375.1 Betaproteobacteria bacterium
ATGGACCGCCTGCCCGTCGTGATCACCTTCGGCGGGGCGCTGCTCGGCTGGATTGCCGGCGACATGCTGCTCGGAGACGCGGTGGTGAAGCCCTATCTCGAAGGCCAGCCTGTCTGGCTGAAGTACGTGGCCTCGACCGCCGGTGCCCTGCTGGTGATGGCGATCGGCACATGGCTGGCGAAGCGCGCGAGGCGGCCCCGGCCGCCGGTCGAGTTGGTGGCGAGCGGAGCGCAAGGAGACAGGGAACATGAGTGACGTCAAGCAGCAGGAGAGGGTGAAGGTGCTGGTACCGGTGGACGGCTCGGCGAACTCGGATCGCGTCATCGACCATCTGCTGAATGAACTGGCGGTCGATGCAGCGCTGGATATTATTCTGCTCAACGTGCAGATTCCGGTCGACTCGGGTCACGCGCGCATGTTCGTCTCCGCCGAGGACGTCGAGACCTACCACCGCGAGGAGGGATTGCAGGCGCTGAAATCGGCTCGGGAAAAACTCGATGCGGCAGGGGTGAAATACCACTGGCACGTGGCGGTGGGGCATATCGCCGACACCCTCATCCGCTTCGCGCAGGAACAAGGCGCCGGCCGCATCGTCATGGGCACGCACGGCCGCACAGCGCTGACCCATTTACTGCTCGGCTCGGTGGCGAGTGACGTATCGCGCAAGTCGGGGATTCCCGTCACGCTGATCAAGTAGGCCTGCCTGACACCGGTGACGGTTTGTCAGCGGTCATGCGGGCCGCGCCTGGGCCCCATCTGTTCCTTGCGTTGCGGCTCCCTTTGACCGTTCGCCGCACCATCGTGGCGCATGCGTCCGTTGCGCGCGGCATGTTCGCGTCCGGTTTCGGTCCCCGCCTCGTGCCGGCGCGGGGGTTGGGCGGGCATCGTCGGCGCAGGGGCGGGGCGGGTGTCCGCCGGGCGCCGAGGGGGTTCCGTGGCATGCCGCTGCGCCTCGCCGCCGACCATGACGGCCTGCCGCGGCGGCGCCACCTTCACCAGCTCGTGGCGGGGGTGAGCGACTTGAGGACGCAGCGGTTCCGGTGCCGGAGGCGGAGTCGGAATGCTGCGCACGACGTGGGAGGCATGGCCTGCGTTGACGCCATGCCCATGGCGCGGGTTGTTGTGGTAGTGCGGACGGTAGGCGTCGCGCGGCCCCAACGGCTGCCAGCGCGCCGCTGGCGCCATGCCGGCGGAGAACGATGTGCGCCATCCTGGCTCGCCGAGCCAGGCCACCAGCGCCGGGGCATAGACCGGCCGCGCCACGTAGGTGCCCGGCAGCCAGGCCCAGCGTCCGCCGATGATCGCCCAGCGGCCGTAATGGAAAGGCGCGAAGCCCCAGGGCGCCTGGTCGACCCAGGTCCAGCCCCACGGCGGCACCCAGGCCCAGCGGCCCATGCTGTAGGGCGCCCAGCCGGCGGGCAGGTACTGCGGGAACCAGGCCGTGCCGTATTCGGCGGTCTCGAGCCAGGTGCCGTGCCGATCGAGCGCTTCCTGGCCGGTCATCTCCGGGGAGACATGCTGGCCGAGGGCCGGGCCCGGCTCGCGGGCGAGGCTCCACTGCCTTAAGGCGTCGGCGGTTGCCTGGCCGGGAAGATAGCGACGGTCAGGCCCGCCGAGCAGCAAAATGCGCTCGCCGGCATGCACGGTCAGGCCGAACGCCTCAATGAACGCCCGGCCGCGGTAGGCGGAAAATGTCGTCGTGCCGCCCGCCACGTCGGCGCGGTAGGTTCCGGGGGTTTCGAAGCGCAAGCTTCCCTCCGGCGTTTCCAGGGTTGTTTCGGCGGCATGCTCCGGGATCTGCAGGAGGATCATGATGCTGCCGCGGTGCAGACGCAGCCGGATGCGCGCGTCGTCGAGGTCTGCAAACTCCAGCGCCGTGCCCCCGTCGATGTGAAGCGCCATGGACCCGATGCGCACCTCGCTGCGGGCCCCGACAGACGTTTCGATGAGTGCGCCGGTGGTCAGCGGCCAGTTGAGGGCGGCTTCCCCGCTGGCGAGACTGTCACCGATGCGCAGTTGGGTGCCCGCACCCGCCAGGCTGATGCGGCCGACCCTGCCCGGCGGTTCGGCTTCGGCGGCAGGCAGGGGCAGTGCGGTGAAAAGCGCGATGCAGAGACCGAGGAGGCGCAGGAAGCAGGACATCAGCGTTTCCATTCATTGAGCGGGGCAATTGCCTTTCTGACAAACGAGGGGCATGCCGGGGCGGATGACCCGGGAAACACTTTGTTGCAAAAACCGGGCCGAAACGCCCGCCGAACCCGGCGGGCGGCGGGACAGTCCGGTTTTTTGCTGATAAAATAACGCGTTAAATGCAAATCGCCGTGTTTTTTTCAACTCTTTGATTTTGGAGTATTTAGATGGCTGTTGAACGCACCCTGTCGATCATCAAACCCGATGCCGTGGCCAAAAACGTGATCGGCAAGATTTACTCCCGCTTCGAGACCAACGGCCTGACGGTCGTTGCTGCCAAGATGAAGCACCTCTCGCGCCAGGAGGCCGAGGGCTTCTATGCAGTGCATCGCGAGCGTCCCTTCTTCAAGGACCTGGTCGAGTTCATGATTTCCGGCCCGGTGATGATCCAGGCGTTGCAGGGCGAGGGCGCCATTGCCAAGAACCGCGAACTGATGGGCGCCACCGATCCTAAGAAGGCCGCGCCGGGAACCATCCGCGCCGATTTTGCCCAAAGCATCGACGCCAATGCCGTGCACGGCTCTGACGCGCCGGAAACAGCGGCGGTCGAGATCGCCTATTTCTTCCCGACCATGGAAGTCTACTCGCGCTAAATGAAGCAGAACCTCCTCGACTTTGATGCCGCCGGCCTGACGGCCTGGTTCGCCGGTATGGGCGAAAAGCCCTTCCGCGCGAAGCAGGTGTTGCGCTGGCTGCACCGGTTCGGGGAGGACGATTTCGAGCGCATGAGCGACGTCGCCAGGAGCCTGCGCGCGCGCCTTGCCGAACTGGCCGAGGTGCGCCTGCCGCAGGTGCTGCGCGACTCGACCGCAGCCGACGGCACGCGCAAGTGGCTGCTCGACGTCGGCAACGGCAACGCCGTCGAGTGCGTCTTCATTCCCGAAGAGAGCCGCGGCACGCTGTGCATCTCCACCCAGGCCGGCTGCGCGCTCGACTGCGCCTTTTGCTCGACGGGCAAGCAGGGCTTCAACCGCAACCTGACGACGGGCGAGATCATCGGCCAGCTGTGGTGGGCGAAGCAGGCGCTGGGCGATTTCCGTCCTGCCGGCGGCGCTGCGGATCGCCGTGCTGCGGAGACTGACTTTAGCCTCCGGCCGCCGCTTCGCGGCTTAACCCCGGCTAGCGCCGGGGTCAGCCTTCGCCGAAAGTCGCCGGATGACGACTTGTCCTCGGAGCGCATCATCAGCAACGTGGTGCTGATGGGCATGGGCGAGCCGCTGGCCAATTTCGAGAATGTCGTCACCGCCCTGCAACTGATGCTCGACGACAACGCCTACGGCCTGTCGCGCCGCCGCGTGACGGTGTCGACCTCCGGCATCGTGCCCGCCATGGACCGGCTGCGCGACGAGTGCCCGGTGGCACTGGCGGTATCGCTGCATGCGCCGAGTGACGCCCTGCGCGACAGGCTGGTGCCGATCAACCGCAAGTATCCCCTGGCCGAGCTGATGGCGGCCTGCCGACGCTATCTTGAAAAATCGCCGCGCGATTTCATTACCTTCGAGTACGTCATGCTGGACGGCGTAAACGATTCAGAAGCGCATGCCCGCGAGTTGATCAGGCTAGTGCAGGACGTGCCGTGCAAGTTCAACCTGATCCCCTTCAATCCCTTCCCGGCCTCCGGGTTCAAGCGTTCACCCGCCCAGCGGGTGCGCCGCTTCGCCGAAATCCTGATGCAGGCTCACATCGTCACGACGACGCGCAAGACCCGGGGAGAAGACATCGACGCCGCCTGCGGCCAGCTGGCCGGACAGGTGCGCGATCGCACCCAGCGCGGGGAGAAGCGCACCATCACCATTGCGGAGGCAGCATCGTGAGACGAGCCATATTGATTATTTCCGCTGCACTCATCACCGGCTGCGCCGGTACCGGCACCAGCCCAACTTCCTCGTCTTCAGCCATTCCTGTGTCCGAGCAGATGCCGACCGGAATGGCGGAGAAGAGTGCCAAGACGCACACCGAGTTGGGCGCCCTTTATCTGGAGGCAGGCAATTTCGCGGTTGCCCTGGAAGAGTCGCGCTACGCTGCTGCCACCGATCCCAACTATGCCCCGGCCTACAATCTGATGGGCCTTGTGCATCTCATGCTGAATGAAACGCCCCAGGCCAAGGGCGCCTTCGAGCGCGCAATCCAGCTCGCTCCCACTGATCCGCAGATTGCGAACGATTACGGCTGGTTCCTCTGCGTCAGCGGCCGGGAGCAGGAGGCATTCAAGTATTTTGAGACGGCAACCCGAAACCCCCTCTACAGGACGCCGACGCGACCCTATACGAACGCCGGCTTGTGCTACCTGCGAATCAAGGATGACAAATCCGCAGAGATGAATTTTCAGCGCGCGGTTCTGTTGGATGGCTCGAATGCCCAGGCGACCTATCACCTGGCCAGCCTGTCCTACAAGCGTGGGGATTATTTCAATGCCAAGAAGTTGCTCGGTGAATTGCACAAGTTGATCGAACCCAACGCCGAATCACTTTGGCTCGGCGTGAGAATTGAACGCAAGATCGGGGACCGGCAGGCCGAGGCGAGCTATTCCTCCCAGCTGCGGCGCAAGTTTGCGGGTTCGCCCGAGCACCAGGCCCTTTTGCAGGGAAAATTCGAGTGAGCGAGGATGAGGCTCCGATGACCGAAGTGCAGGCGGTGCCGGGGCCGGGTGCCATGCTGCGCATGGCGCGGGAGGCGCGGGGCACGACAATCGCGGAAGTGGCTGCCTCGCTCAAGATGAGTCCGCGGCAGATCGAGGCGATTGAGGGGGAGGATTTTTCCCGCCTTTCCGGCGCCACGTTCATCCGGGGATTTATACGGAATTACGCCAGGCACCTGAAGATTGATGCGGCGCCATTGCTGGCTGCGCTCGCGGAACAGACCAATTTGCCGCAGGCCGAATTGAATGCGCCGATCGATGCCGGCGTGAAGATGCCCTCCTCCAGCGGGCGGCAGGGCAAAGGCCTGGTTGGCGCCACCATTCTGGCGCTGGCTGTGCTTGGCATTGCGCTCGCGCTGTATTTCGATGCAATAGATCTCGGGGGTCTCCTGAACCGCAAGGACAGTCCGGCCGTTTCCAGGCAAGGCGGGGTGCCCCAGATCGTTCAACCCTTGCCTCAACCCGTTGCCGCCGCCCAGCCGTCCGCGGCCGCCGCAGGCGCGCCCGAGGCCAGGCCTGCCGATTCATCCGGTCAGACGACCCCGAAATCCGGCATGCATCAACTGATATTCAGCTTCGACGGCAGTTCCTGGGTGGAAGTGAAGGATGCCGCGGGACACACCCTGTTTTCGCAAATGAATGCGAAGGGTACGACACAAGTGATCGAGGGGCTTCCCCCATTCCAGCTGGTGGTTGGCAATGCTTCCAACGTGCGGCTGCAATACAACGAACAGGCGGTTGACCTCAGGCCGCACACGCGCGTCGAAGTGGCGCGACTCACTCTCGAATAAACCGGATGGACATGGCTGTGGAATCGACTGACGGGCCGATTGCCCGCCGCGCGACACGCATCGCCAGAGTGGGCGACGTAGCGATCGGCGGTGCGCATCCCGTCGTCGTTCAATCGATGACCAATACCGATACGGCGGACGAAGTGGCCACCGCCATCCAAGTGGCGCAGCTCGCTCGTGCCGGCTCGGAAATCGTACGCATCACCGTGGATACCCAGGAGGCGGCGCGCGCCGTGCCGCGCATCCGCGAGCGCCTGCTGGCCATGAACATCGAAGTGCCATTGGTCGGCGATTTCCATTTCAACGGGCACAAGCTGCTTGCCGAGAACCCGTCCTGCGCGGAGGCGCTCGACAAGCTGCGCATCAATCCCGGCAATGTCGGCCGTGGCGCCAAGCGCGACGACCAGTTCGCACAGATCATCGAGCTTGCCTGCAGATACGGGAAGCCGGTACGCATCGGCGTCAACTGGGGCAGCCTGGATCAGGCTTTGCTGGCACGCATCATGGATGAGAACGCGCGGCGGTCGCAACCGAAGGAAGCGACGCAGATCATGCGCGAGGCGATGGTCGCCTCGGCACTCGAGAGTGCGGCCAAGGCGGAGGCGCTCGGCCTGCCCGGTGATGCCATCGTGCTCTCATGCAAGGTGAGCGGGGTGCAGGACTTGATCGCCATCTATCGTGATCTGGCGGCCCGCTGCGACTACCCGCTGCACCTCGGGCTGACCGAGGCCGGCATGGGATCGAAGGGCATTGTCGCCTCGACGGCTGCCCTGTCCGTCCTGTTGCAGGAGGGCATTGGCGACACGATCCGGGTATCGCTGACACCGGAGCCCAACGGCGACCGTACGCAGGAAGTGGTGGTGGCGCAGGAGATCCTGCAGACCATGGGCCTGCGCGCCTTCACGCCGCTGGTAGCGGCCTGCCCCGGCTGCGGCCGTACCACCAGCACGGTATTCCAGGAACTGGCGCAGGAAATCCAGTCCCACGTCCGGGCGCGCATGCCGGAATGGCGGCTGCAGTTCGAGGGTGTCGAAAACATGAAGCTCGCCGTGATGGGCTGCGTGGTGAATGGCCCCGGCGAGAGCAAGCACGCCAACATCGGCATCAGCCTGCCGGGCACCGGCGAGACACCGGTGGCGCCAGTCTATGTCGACGGCGAGAAGACCGTCACGCTGAAGGGGGACGACATCGCCCGGGAATTCAAGGCGATCGTCGACGATTATGTGGCGCGAAAATATCTGCGCCGGGCGACAAGCTGATTTTTCGATGAGCCAGACGATTCAAGCAATCCGCGGGATGAACGACATCCTGCCCGACGAGGCCGAGCTGTGGGAGCGCTTCGACGACGCCGTGCGCGGCTGGCTGCGGGCCTACGGTTACCGGCCGATCCGCATGCCGGTGGTCGAGCCGACGCCGTTGTTTTCCCGCGCCATCGGTGAAGTGACCGACATCGTCGAGAAGGAGATGTATTCCTTCGTCGACGCGCTCAACGGTGAGGCCCTGACGCTGCGTCCGGAGGGCACTGCCTCCTGCGTGCGTGCCGTGCTGCAGCATAGCCTGCTGCATGCTGGTCCGCAGCGCCTGTGGTATGCCGGCCCGATGTTCCGCCACGAGCGGCCGCAGAAAGGCCGCTATCGCCAGTTTCACCAGTTCGGCGTCGAGGCCTTCGGCTATGCCGGCCCGGACATCGACGCCGAGCAGATCGTCATGTGTGCGCGGCTGTGGGACGAACTGGCGCTGACCGGCATTCGCCTGGAGATCAACTCGCTGGGCAGCACGGAAGAGCGGCAACGCCACCGCGCCGAACTGATCGCCTACCTGGAGCGCCAACGCGAGGCCCTCGATGCAGATGCGCAGCGCCGGCTGCATTCCAACCCGCTGCGCATCCTCGACAGCAAGAATCCGCACATGCAGGAACTCATCGAGGGTGCGCCGAAGCTGATGGATTTCCTCGGTGAGGCCTCCCTCGAGCATTTCGGCGGCGTCCAGGCGCTGCTCAAGGAAGCGGGCATCCCTTATCGCATCAACCCGCGCCTGGTGCGTGGCCTGGACTACTACAACCTGACCGTCTTCGAGTGGATGACCGACAAGCTGGGCGCCCAGGGCACCGTCTGCGCCGGCGGCCGCTACGACGGACTGATCGAGCAGCTCGGCGGCAAGCCGGCACCGGCCTGCGGTTTTGCAATGGGCGTCGAGCGCCTCATCGCGCTGCTGAAAGAGGAACATGGCCCAGAAGCCGAACAGGCGGCGCGGGTAGCTCCCGATGTCTATGTCGTGCATCAGGGCGACGCCGCCCAGCGTCCGGCGTTTGCTGCGGCCGAAGCTTTGCGCGGCGCTGGTTTCGACGTCCTGTTTCACTGCGGCGGCGGCAGCTTCAAGTCGCAGATGAAGCGGGCCGATGCCTCCGGCGCGCAGGTCGCGGTGATCATCGGCGACGACGAGGCGCGCGAAGGCAGCGCCAGCCTGAAACCCTTGCGCGAGGATGCACCGCAGAGGCGCATTCCGCTGGACCAACTGGCCGACGAGGTCGGCAACTATCTTTTTGGGGATGACAAAAATGGCAACCTATGACCTGGAAGAGCAGGAACAGATATCCGAGCTGAAAACCTGGTGGAGGATGTACGGCAATCTGGTGACGGCAGTGCTGCTGGCCGTGTCCGCGGGTGTGGTCGGCTGGCAGGCGTGGAACTGGTACCAGCGCACGCAGGCAGCGGAGGCTTCGGTGATCTATGCCGCCGTGCAGAAGGGCGCAATGGAGCGGGATGCCAAGCGGGTGCGAGAGGCTGCCGGCGAACTGACCGAGAAGTACCCCGGCACGGCCTACGCCGCGATGGCCGCACTGACTTCTGCGCGCATGCAGTTCGATGCCGGTGACCTGAAGACCGCCCGGGCGCAACTGCAATGGGTTGCTGACAAGGCGCGCGACAGGGATTTGCGTGACCTCGGCCGCCTGCGCCTGGCGCATGTCCTGTTCGACGACAAGGCGCTGGACGAAGCGCTCAAGCTGCTGGCCGATGAGCCTGTGCCGGCCTTTGCCGCGCGCTTCGGTGAGTTGAAAGGCGACATCCTGTTGGCACAAGGCAAGAATGCTGAGGCGAAAGCCGCCTACCAGGCCGCCCTGGCGAAGCAGGATGCCGCAGAGAAGGCCGAAGGCAGCCAGGGCGGGCGGGAAACCCGGTACCGCGACCTGCTGCAGGTCAAGCTCGATTCGCTTGGAGACAAATGATGCGTGCCGTTTTCGCCCTGTCGCTGATTGCTGCATTGGCAGGTTGCTCCACGATGGAAAAAATCAACCCGGTCAACTGGTTTTCCAGCGCACCGAAGGTGAAACCGGCCGAGTTGGAAGCGATCAGTTCGAGCGCGACGCTGGCAACGATGTGGCAGGCCAGCGTGGGCAGTGCTAGGGGCTATGTGCTGACGCCGGCAGTCGTCGGTTCAAGCGTCTATGCCGCCGCCCAGGACGGCACCTTGGCACGCTTCGACAATGGGGGGCAGGCCTGGCGCATCAACGCCGGCCAGCCCATCTCCGGCGGCGTCGGCGCAGACGGCAGCCTGGTAGTGGTGGCCACCGCAAAAGGCGAAGTGCTGGCTTTCGACAGCACCGGCAAGGCCCTTTGGAAAGCGCGCGTGACTTCCGAAGTGCTGGCCGCGCCGCAAATCGCGGAAGGACTGGTACTGGTGCGCAGCGGCGACAACCGTATTTTCGGTCTTGATGCGGCGGACGGCAAACGCAAGTGGGTATATCAGCGCAGCACGCCGGCGCTTTCCCTGCGCAGCAATGTCAGTGTGACGGTGGCCGGCAAGGCGGCGCTGGCCGGTTTCCCCGGCGGAAAGCTGGTGGCCATCGCGCTCAACAATGGTGCCGCCATCTGGGAAGCCACGGTGGCCATGCCCAAGGGAGCCACGGAACTCGAACGTGTCTCCGACGTCACCAGCGCGCCTGTCGTCGCTGGGCGGGAAGTTTGCGCCGCCGCCTATCAGGGGCGGATTGCCTGCTTCGACCTGGCGTCCGGCAACCATATTTGGTCCCGTGACATGTCGTCTGCTGCCGGCGTTGACGTGGATGCCCGCAATATTTATGTCTCGGATGAGAAAGGCGCGGTGCATGCGCTGGATCGCGCCAATGGCGCAACGGTGTGGAAACAGGACAAACTGTTCATGCGTCAGGTAAGCCGTCCGATTGCGCTGGGCAACCACGTTGTCGTGGGCGACTATCAGGGCGTCGTGCATCTGCTGCGACGTGATAACGGCGCCTTTGCCGCCCGCTTCAACACGGATAGCAGCGGCATTGCCGCCGAGCCGCAGCGGCTGGAACGCGGCTTCCTGATGCAGACGCGGAATGGCGGTCTCTACGCCCTGTCGCCGAACTGATTTCCAGAAGATCAGCCAATGAAGCCCACGCTGGTCATTGTCGGACGGCCCAACGTCGGCAAATCCACGCTGTTCAACCGCCTGACCAAGTCGCGCGACGCCTTGGTGGCTGACATGCCCGGCCTGACGCGGGATCGCCACTATGCTCATGGCCGTCTCGGCTCACGCCCCTATCTGGTGGTGGATACCGGCGGCTTCGAGCCGACTGCCAAGGAGGGCATCCTTGCCGAGATGGCGCATCAGGCCGAGGCGGCGATTGCCGAGGCCGACATGCTGCTGTTTATTGTTGACGGGCGCGCTGGCCTGACACCCCAGGACAAGGGCATCGCCGAGAGACTGCGCCGCACCGGGCGTCCGTTGCTGCTGGTGGTGAACAAGGCGGAGGGAATGGATCGCGCCATGATCGGTGCCGAGTTCCACGAACTGGCCAGCGGCGAGCCGCTGGTCATCTCAGCCGCCCACGGTGAAGGCGTAAGAGAACTGGTCGAGGAAGCACTGGCGCCGTTTCCTGAGGCCAAGGAGCCGGCGGAAGAGGACGCGGGGCCGCGCATCGCCGTGGTGGGCCGTCCCAATGTCGGCAAATCCACGCTCATCAACGCGCTGATCGGAGAGGAGCGCGTCATCGCCTTCGACCAGCCCGGCACCACCCGCGATGCCATTGCCGTGCCATTCCAGCGCAAGGGCAAGGACTACACGCTGATCGATACTGCCGGCCTGCGCCGCAAGGGCAAGGTCTTCGAAGCCATCGAGAAATTCTCCGTTATCAAGACATTGCAATCGATTGAGGAGGCCAATGTCGTGGTACTGGTGCTCGATGCCAGCCAGGACATCTCCGATCAGGATGCGCATATCGCTGGTTTTTGCGTTGAAGCCGGCCGCGCCATGGTGATTGCGGTAAACAAGTGGGATTGCGCCGACGATTACCGGCGCGATCGCATCAAGATGGACATGATGCGCAAGCTCGGCTTCCTTGGCTTTGCCAAGGCGCATTTCATCTGCGCCCTGAAGGGCGAGGGGATCAATCCGCTGATGACCTCGGTG
This sequence comes from Betaproteobacteria bacterium, assembly GCA_016880375.1. Lineage (GTDB taxonomy): Bacteria > Pseudomonadota > Gammaproteobacteria > Burkholderiales > Rhodocyclaceae > Desulfobacillus. The sequence goes on from JAEHDO010000546.1 coordinate 11,032, forward strand.
GATGCGGCTTACGCGGCCTCGATGGTGAAGATGCCCACTCCAAAGCTGTCGCGCCTGCTGCAGTCCGCCATCGAGAAGCAGACGCCCCCGCGGCACGGCATATTCCGGCCGAAGCTGCGTTACGCCCACCAGGGCGGCAACAATCCCCCGGTCATTGTCATTCATGGCAATGCGCTCGATCATGTTCCGGATTCCTACCGTCGTTATCTCGAGCGGACCTTCATGGAGGCCTTCAAGCTGAAAGGCACGCCGCTCCGGGTCGAGTTCCGTACGACCCGGAACCCCTACGCAAATAAAGAACGCTGATGCGCATCCGGTCATCGCCCTGTGGCGGAGGCTAAAGAAATCCGGTAAAGTGCCGTTTCAAAAAACAATTTTTTACGTGGGGCCACACCATGAGCAATAAAGGGCAACTTTTACAAGACCCGTTCCTCAACACGCTGCGCAGGGAACACATTCCTGTGTCCATCTACCTGGTGAACGGCATCAAGCTGCAGGGTCAGGTCGAATCCTTTGACCAGTATGTCGTCCTGCTGAAGAACACCGTGACGCAGATGGTATATAAGCACGCTATTTCAACCGTCGTCCCCGCACGTCCGGTCAATATCCCGCACGAGCATAGCGAGGGTTGATGGCCGTATTCTCCGGCTGGCAACCTGCCAGCCGTTCCTGATGTTCGAACGGACTGGCGGCGGCGAGAAGGCTGTGCTCGTCCAACTGGATTTCGGCCAGGGGGATATAGTCGAGCGCCTGGAGGAGTTGAATCTGCTGGCGGCTTCAGCCGGTGCTACCACTGTCGCTGTTGTCCAGGGTCGCCGCGAACGACCTGACTCGGCGCTCTTTGCAGGGAAAGGCAAGGTTGCCGAGGTTGCCGAAGCGATCCGCGATGCGCAAGCCGATATCGCCATTTTCAACCACGAGCTGTCTGCGGCCCAGCAGCGCAATCTGGAAAAGGAATTCGGCGGTTGCCGCGTCGTCGACCGCGCCAGCCTGATCCTTGACATTTTTGCACAACGAGCCAAGAGCCACGAAGGCAAGCTTCAGGTGGAACTGGCGCAACTGCAACACTTGGCCACCCGTCTGGTGCGCGGCTGGACCCACCTCGAGCGGCAGAAGGGTGGTATCGGCCTGCGCGGGCCGGGCGAGACGCAGTTGGAAACTGACCGGCGCCTGCTTGGCAAGCGGGTCAAGGTACTGAAGGAGCGCCTCAAGCAGTTGGAGCGCCAGCGCGCCGTCCGGCGCCGTGCGCGGATGCGACGGGAGATGCTGGCGGTTTCGCTGGTCGGTTATACCAATGCCGGCAAGTCGACGCTGTTCAATGCCCTTACCAAGGCTGGGGCCTATGCCGCCGACCAGTTGTTCGCCACTTTGGATACCACCTCGCGGCGGCTTTATCTTGAGGGATCGGGGCAGGTTGTCCTCTCCGACACGGTGGGCTTCATTCGAGACCTGCCGCATTCCCTCGTGGCGGCCTTCCACGCCACTCTGGAGGAGACGGCATCGGCCGACCTGCTTCTACATGTGGTCGATTCGGCCAGTGGCGACCGTGATGCGCAGATAGAGGCGGTGAATGGCGTGCTCGAGGAAATCGGGGCCGCTCGAGTGCCGCAAATCCTGGTGTGGAACAAGATCGACGCCACCGGTGTCGAACCGGCGGTCGAGCGCGATGCCTATGGTAAGATCACACGCGTCCGAGTCAGTGCCAAAACCGGTGCTGGCCTGGGGCTGTTGCGCCAGGCGCTGGCCGAAATGGCGCAGATACATGCCGTACCTGCATCACCTGTAGTCAATGCCGCCTAACCAATAATGCTCATCACCACGATCCGATGATTACTGGCATTCTGATGTCGTTAAATGATCCCCAGTGGGGCAACCGGCCGAACCAGGGCCCACCCGACCTTGAGGAACTCTGGCGCGACTTCAACCGTCGTTTATCCGGCCTGTTCGGCAAGAAGGGCGGGGGAGGCAATGGAGGGGATGGCAATCCGCGCCCGCCGATTAACCTCAAGGTCTTCGGCGGGGGGGTCGGTGCCCTTATTGTGCTGGTGCTGCTGGTTTGGCTGGCGAGCGGCTTTTACATCGTTGACGCGTCACAGCGCGGCGTGGTGCTGACCTTTGGCAAATATTCACAGACTACCGAGCCGGGCCTGCGCTGGCGCCTGCCCTATCCCCTCCAGGCGCACGAAATCGTCCGCTTGTCCGATGTGCGCGTAGTCGAGGTGGGTTATCGCGGTTCTGACAAGAACCGGGTGCTCAAGGAAGCGTTGATGCTGACGGATGACGAAAACATCATCAACATCCAGTTTGCCGTGCAGTGGTTCCTGAAGGATCCGCAGGAGTACCTGTTCAACAACCGCAATCCGGACGAAAGCGTGCTGCAGGCTGCCGAGACGGCTATGCGCGAGGTGGTGGGCAAGAGCAAGATGGACTTTGCGCTCTATGAAGGCCGGGAGCAGGTTGCTGCACAGGCTGCGAAGATCATGCAGGAAATTCTCGACCGCTACGGCACGGGCATTATTGTCTCCAAGCTGACGCTGCAGAACGTTCAGCCGCCCGAGCAGGTGCAGGCGGCCTTCGATGACGCCGTCAAAGCCGGCCAGGATCGTGACCGGCAGGTCAATGAGGGACAGGCCTATGCTAATGATGTCATCCCGAGGGCGCGTGGCACTGCCTCGCGGTTGATCGAGGAGGCCAATGGCTACAAGGGGCGCGTCATCGCCAACGCCGAGGGCGAGGCGAGTCGCTTCAGGCAGATTCTCACCGAATACAGCAAGGCGCCGGAAGTGACGCGGCAGCGGATGTACATCGAAACCGTGCAGCAGATGCTTGTGAATTCCAGCAAGATCATGCTCGACGCCAAAGGCTCCGGCAATCTGCTCTATTTGCCGCTCGACAAACTGATGCAGGCTGCTGCCGTGGCACCAGCTGCTTCGGCCACCAGCGAATCGGCAGTATTGCCTTTGCGGTCAGCGCCGAACCTTTCTGCCGAGGTGCCGCCGCAGCTCGATGCGGCGACGCGATCCCGCGAAGCGCTGCGCTCGCGCGAAAGGGGGGAAAGATAATGCGTCACAGCCTGTCTTTCGTTGCGGCCGCCATTTTCGGCCTCCTGGTGGTCGTGGCCATGTCCATTTTCACGGTCGACCAGCGCAAGTTCGCAATCGTCCTGCAACTAGGCGAAATCAAGGAGGTGATTGCTGAGCCGGGACTGAATTTCAAGTGGCCGCTGATCCAGAACGTGCGTTATTTCGAAAAACGCATTCTCACCTATGACTCGGCGGAGCCGGAACGCTTCATTACCTCTGAAAAGAAGCCGGTGCTGGTCGACGCCTTCGTCAAATGGCGCATCATCGATGCAAAGCAGTATTACATTTCGGTGCAGGGAGACGAGACCCGCGCACATATCCGCCTGTCGCAGACCGTGAATGCCGGGTTGCGCGAGGAATTCGGAAGACGCACGGTGCACGAGGTCGTTTCCGGAGAGCGCGAGAAGATCATGGATGAAGTGCGCATCAAGGCTGATGCCGATGCGCGTGCCATTGGCGTTCAGATAGTCGATGTGCGTCTAAAGCGCGTCGACCTGGTGCAAGAGGTGTCGGAATCGGTCTATCGGCGCATGGAAACGGAGCGAAAGCGCGTTGCCAATGAATTGCGCTCGAAGGGTGCCGCCGATGCCGAGAAGATCCGCGCCGATGCGGATCGCCAGCGGGAAATCATCATTGCCGAGGCCTATCGTGACGCCCAGCGCATCAAGGGCGAGGGTGATGCCAGGGCGACGGCGCTGTATGCGCAGGCTTTCGGCCAGAACCCGGAGTTCTATGCCTTTTACCGCAGCCTTGAAGCCTATCGCGCCAGCTTCCGTAACAAGGGCGATATGCTGGTGATCGATCCGAATTCCGAGTTTTTCAAGTACCTGAAGAGCTCCGGCAAAGGGAAGTGATGTGGCCCACCTTGCTGACGGCATTTGCGCTCATGCTGTTGATCGAGGGTTTGTTGCCCTTTATCGCGCCCAAGGCCTGGCGCGAAACCTTCCGGCGCATCATTGAGCTGGGCGACGGGCAGATCCGCTTCCTCGGCCTTTCGTCGATCGTCGTCGGCATGATTCTCCTGTTCATCCTGAGGTAATCATGCGCCGCTGGCTGCTGCCCGAATCCATCGAGGACATTCTGCCGCTGGAAGCGCGCCGCATCGAGCGGCTGCGTCGGGCCCTCCTTGACGAATTCGTACTGCACGGCTACGAACTGGTCATGCCACCGCTGCTCGAGTATGTCGAATCCCTGCTCACCGGCAGCGGGCACGACATGGATTTGCGCACCTTCAAGCTGGTCGACCAATTGTCCGGTCGCACCATGGGCATTCGTGCCGACATCACCCCGCAAGTCGCTCGCATCGACGCCCACCTGCTCAACAGAAAGGGCGTGGCACGCCTGTGCTACTGCGGCAGCGTGTTACACACCCTGCCGTCCGGCTTAACGGCCACACGCGAGCCGCTGCAGGTCGGCGCAGAAATCTACGGTCACGTCGGCATCGACGCCGACGTCGAAGTGGTTCGCCTGCTGGCGCAGGCGCTGGAGATCGCGGGCGTGAAAACTTCGCGCATCGACCTCGGCCATGTCGGCGTGTTCCGTGCTTTGTCGGCACGCGGTGGCCTGGAAGCAGAACTCGAGCAGGAACTGTTTGCCGTCCTGCAGGCCAAGGACATGCCCGACCTGAGGGAACTGGTGATGAACGTCGCCGAGCCGGTGCGCTCGGCCTTGCTGTCATTGCCAGAATGCTATGGCGGCATGGAAGTGCTGCAGCGGTCACTCAAGCTGTTGCCGGGAGATGCGGAGATTGTCCAGGCGATGCATGATCTTGAGAAACTCGCGACCGAATTGGTCGATCTGCCGGTGAGTTTCGATCTGGCCGACCTGCGCGGCTATCACTATCACAGCGGTGTGGCGTTTGCCGCCTATTGCGCCGGCCACCCTGGTGCCATCGCCTTGGGTGGGCGCTACGACAAGGTCGGGAAGGCATTTGGCCGCGGACGCCCGGCAACCGGCTTCAGCATGGATCTGCGCGAACTGTCACAACTCGCCGCGGAGCCAGTCTTGCCGCGTGCGATCCTGGCGCCTGCAGGAGGGGACAGCGATCTGCGCAAAGTCGTTTCTGAACTGCGCGCCGAGGGTAAGGTTGTCATAGAGGCGTTGCCCGGCCATGAGGGCACCTGGGGCGAGGTCGGTTGCGACCGGCAACTGGTATCGCGCTCGGGCAAATGGATTGTAGAGAAAATTCAGGGAGAAGTTTAGAAGATGGCAAAGAACGTCGTCGTCATCGGCACCCAGTGGGGTGACGAGGGCAAGGGAAAGATCGTCGACTGGCTGACCGATCACGCCCAGGGTGTGGTGCGCTTCCAGGGCGGCCACAACGCCGGCCACACACTGGTCATCGGCGGCAAGAAAACTGTGCTGCACCTGGTGCCGTCGGGCATCCTGCGCAAGGGAGTAACCTGCTACATCGGCAACGGCGTGGTGCTTTCTCCCGATGCCTTGATGCATGAACTGGACGAACTCCAGGCTGCGGGTGTCGATGCCGAGTCCCGGCTGAAAATTTCCGAGGCCTGCCCGCTTATCCTGCCCTATCATCAGGCGCTCGATGTGGCGCGCGAAGCAGCCAAGGGCGCAAAAAAGATCGGCACCACCGGGCGCGGCATCGGCCCGGCCTACGAGGACAAGGTGGCGCGACGCGGGCTGCGCCTGCAGGACCTGCTTCGACCGAAGCGCTTCGCCGAGAAGCTTGCCGAGATCCTCGACTACCATAATTTCGTACTGAAGAATTATCTGGGGGCAGACAGCGTCGATTTCCAGCGCGTGCTGGAAGGCGCCTTGGCCATTGCGCCGCGCCTGACGCGCATGATCGCTGACGTTCCTCGGGCACTCTACGACGCGCACAAGGAGGGCTCCAATCTTCTTTTCGAGGGCGCGCAGGGCACGCTGCTCGACATCGACCACGGTACTTTCCCCTACGTCACCTCTTCAAATTGCGTCGCCGGCGCGGCGGCGGCGGGCGCTGGCGTCGGACCGGGCATGCTGCATTACGTGCTGGGCATCACCAAGGCCTATACGACCCGCGTCGGCGGCGGGCCGTTCCCGACCGAACTCTACGATGCAGTTGGCAAACTCGATCCGGTAGGCAAGCACATGGCGACGCGCGGACATGAATTCGGCGCCACCACCGGACGGGCGCGCCGCTGCGGCTGGTTCGACGCGGCGGCGCTGAAGCGCTCGATCCAGATCAACGGCGTCTCCGGCCTGTGCGTGACCAAGCTCGACGTGCTCGACGGCATCGAGGAAATGAAGATTTGCACCGGTTATCGCATCGACGGACGTCTCAGCGACATCCTGCCGGTGGGGGCGGATGACCTGGAGCGCTGCGAACCGGTGTACGAGTCCCTGCCCGGCTGGACGGAAAGCACGGTTGGCGTGAAGAAGTTCGAGGCGCTGCCCAAGGAGGCCCAGGCCTATTTGAAGCGAATGGAATCCCTCTGCGATGTCCCGGTGGACATGATTTCGACCGGGCCGGATCGCGAGGAAACCATTGTGTTGAGGCACCCGTTCAAATAGCAGCGGGCGTAAAAAAGCCGGTCAGCGACCGGCTTTTTCCTTTGTACCTGGTGCCCAGAAGAGGACTCGAACCTCCACAGTGTTGCCACCGCTAGGACCTGAACCTAGTGCGTCTACCAATTCCGCCATCTGGGCAAAGAGGGCGCAATTTTAAAGGAAACATCGATTTTGTCAAACAAGCCAAGCAAGACGCGCAAGCGCGATCCGCACTATGAACGCGAGGCCGGGAAATACGAAAACCCGCTACCCAGCCGGGAGTACGTGCTTGCCAAGATGGCCGAGCGCGGCGTGCCGCTGTCTTTCGTTGAACTGGCCGTGCTGCTGGAGGTGCGGCCGGACGAACACGATGCCTTCTCGCGGCGCCTCGGCGCAATGGGACGCGACGGCCAGATCATGCAGAACCGCCGCGGCGACTATCTGATTCCGGACAAGGCCGATCTCATCCGCGGTCGCGTCGAGGGACATCCCGATGGCTATGGTTTCCTGGTGCGCGACGAGGAAGGCCCCGATCTGTTTCTCGGCCCGAAGGAAATGGACAAGGCCTTGCACGGCGACCGCGTTATGGCGCGCATCGTCGGCATGGATCGCCGTGGCAGGCCCGAAGGCAAGATCGTCGAGGTACTGGAGCGTGCGAACCACCGGCTCGTCGGCCGCGTGCACAATGAGCACGGTGTGCTGTTCGTGGTGGCCGAGAACCGGCGCATCAGCCAGGACATCCTGCTCGCTCCCGGCGCAAAGACCAAGGTAGTGGCGGGGCAGGTGGTGGTGGTCGAGATCATCGAGCAGCCGTCGAAACACTCCCAGCCGATCGGCAAGGTGGCCGAGGTGCTTGGCAACTATGCCGACCCTGGCATGGAAATCGAGATCGCGCTGAGGAAACACGAACTGCCCTTCGAGTTCCTGAAGGAGGCGCTGGCCGAGGCCAGGAAGCTGCCGGACGCGGTTCGCAAGAGCGACTGGAAGTGGGAGGGCGGTACCCGCGAGGATATCCGCCATCTGCCGCTGGTGACCATCGACGGCGAAACGGCGAAGGATTTCGACGACGCCGTGTATTGCGAACGCCAGGGCAAGGACGGCAAGGGCGGCTTCCGCCTGGTCGTCGCCATCGCCGACGTCAGCCATTACGTGCAGGCGGCGCGGGCCCTCGACCGCGAAGCCTACGAACGCGGCAATTCGGTGTACTTCCCGCGTCGCGTCATTCCGATGCTGCCGGAAAAGATTTCCAATGGGCTTTGCTCCCTGAACCCGCAGGTGGAGCGCTTGTGCATGGTCTGTGACATGGCCATCGCCGCCAACGGCGCCATCAAGCGTTACCGCTTCTACCCGGCGGTGATGTTCTCGCATGCCCGGCTGACCTACAACGAAGTGGCGGGCGCCCTTTATGACAGCGACGCGGCGGCTGCGGAAAAGCTCAAGCATCTGCTGCCGCAACTGCGCCATCTCGACGAACTCTACCGTGTGCTGGTGAAGGCGCGCTGGGCGCGCGGCGCCATCGATTTCGAGACACTCGAGACGCAGATGATCTTCGACGAACAGGGCAAGATCGCGCGCATCGTGCCGGTGAGCCGCAACGATGCCCACCGCATCATCGAGGAGTGCATGCTGGCCGCCAACGTCTGTGCCTCGGATTTTCTGCACGAGAACGAACATCCTGCGCTCTATCGTATCCACGAGGGGCCGACGCCGGAGAAGCTGGAAAAGCTGCGCGAGTTCCTCAAGGAGTTTGGCCTGCAATTGACGGGCGGCGACGAGCCGCATGCCAAGGATTACGCCAAGCTGCTGGATAAGGTGAAAGGCCGGCCCGACATGCAGTTGCTGCAGACCGTGATGCTGCGCTCGCTCAAGCAGGCGATGTACAGCCCCGACAATGTCGGCCACTTCGGTCTTGCCTACGAGTCGTACACCCATTTCACCTCGCCCATCCGGCGCTATCCCGACCTCGTCATCCATCGCGCCATCAAGGCGGTACTGCTGGGCGAGAAATACCGGCCCGGCAACTGGGAGGAGATCGGCATTCACTGCTCGCAGACCGAGCGGCGCGCCGATGAGGCGACGCGCGATGTCGAGTCCTGGCTGAAGTGCTACTACATGCAGGACCGCATCGGCGAGGAATTCGACGGCAGCGTTTCGGCGGTGACGTCTTTCGGCATCTTCGTTGCGCTGGACGATGTTTTCGTCGAGGGGCTGGTGCACATCTCCGACTTGGGAAGCGACTATTTCCATTTCGATGCAGCCAAGCACCAACTTCTCGGCGAACGTTCCGGTCAGCGTTTCCGCCTGGCCGATCGTGTGCGTGTGCAACTCGTGCGGGTGGATATGGAAAGCAGCAAGATCGATTTCCGCTTGACCGGGGAAGGCGACGGTAAAGGCCGGCGTCGTGGCTGATGCCCGCTTCATCCACGGGTTCCACGCCATCAATGCCCGGCTGCGGCAGAGTGCCGGCAGCGTGCAGGAGATCTATCTTGCCGCCGGGCGGCAGGACGGCCGCATGCGCGATCTGGTCAAGTTGGCCGAGGCCCAGGGCGTGCGCGTCATCGCTACCGATCCGGCGCGCCTTGACGGCATGGCCGGCAGCCACGGCAAGGTGGCCCGCCACCAAGGCGTGGTGGCACGCGTTTCCGCCACGCAGCGGCACGTGACCCTGGACGATGTGCTCGATACCCTCGCCGAACCGGCCCTGCTGCTGGTGCTCGACGGTGTGCAGGACCCGCACAACCTCGGCGCCTGCCTGAGGGTGGCCGATGCGGCCGGGGCACATGCCGTGGTCGCGCCCAAGGACCGGGCGGTGGGCCTCAACGCCACGGCCGTCAAGGTGGCCTGTGGTGCCGCCGATACCGTGCCCTACGTCACCGTCACCAATCTGGCCCGCGCCCTGCGCGAGATGCAGGAGCGGGGCATCTGGACGGTCGGTGCCGATGCCGAGGCCGACCAGGACATCTACGGCGTCGACCTCAAGGCGCCGCTGGCCCTGGTGCTGGGCGCCGAGGGCAGCGGTTTGCGCCGGCTGACGCGGGAAACCTGCGATGCGCTGGTGCGCATCCCCATGCACGGCAGCGTCGAGAGCCTCAACGTCTCGGTGGCCAGCGGCATCTGCCTGTTCGAGGCGCGGCGCCAGAGGCGCGGGGGTGCTACAAGCACTTGATTTGCCGCGCATGTGCGGTTAAAATGGCGGGCTTTCACAACCTTGCCCCACCGCACGCATGGCGGGGGGTATAACCCATAAGGAGACTGCATGCGACATTACGAAATCGTTTTCATCGTTCACCCTGACCAGAGCGAGCAGGTGCCCGCGATGATCGAGCGCTACAAGGGGCTCGTCACCGGCCGCGCCGGCCAGATCCACCGCCTCGAGGACTGGGGCCGCCGCCAG
>JAEHDO010000121.1 GCA_016880375.1 Betaproteobacteria bacterium
CCCAGACCGAAACGAAAAACATGGCGCTGTTCTGCGACTTCGAGAACGTCGCCCTCGGCGTGCAGGAAGCGAAATACGCCCAGTTCGACATCCGCAAGGTGCTCGAACGCCTGCTGCTCAAGGGCAGCATCGTCGTCAAGAAGGCCTACTGCGACTGGGCGCGCTACAAGGAGTTCAAGGCGCCGATGCACGAGGCCGCCTTCGAGCTGATCGAGATCCCCCACGTGCGCCAGTCCGGCAAGAACTCCGCCGACATCCGCATGGTGGTCGACGCCCTCGACCTCTGCTATACGAAATCGCACGTCGACACCTTCGTCATCATCAGCGGCGACTCCGACTTCTCGCCGCTGGTCTCCAAGCTGCGCGAGAACAACAAGCTGGTGATCGGCGTCGGCGTGAAGAAATCGACCTCCGACCTGCTCATGGCCAACTGCGACGAGTTCATCTACTACGACGACCTGGTGCGCGAAGAGGAGACGAAGAAACGCACCGCCAAGAAGCGCCCGGCCAAGCCGGCCGCCGCCAAGGGCGCGCAGAAGCCGGAAAACAAGGCGCCGGCCGAGGAGGAAGACCGCAAGCAGGAAGCGCTCGACCTCGCCCTGGAAACCATCGAAGCCCTCGTCGCCGAGCGCGGCGCCGGCGAGCCGATCTGGGGCTCGATGGTGAAGCAGGCCCTCAAGCGCCGCAAGCCCGGCTTCAGCGAGTCCTATTACGGCTTCAAGTCATTCAGCGACCTGCTCGAGGAAGCCCAGTCGCGTCGGCTGCTGGAGCTGCAGCGCGACGAGAAGTCGGGCGGGTATATCGTGCGCGTGGTGGCCTCCTAAAGCCCCGGGTCGCTCCCTTCCTCCCCCGCCAGCGACGCCATGACCATCTTCCGCGTCAGGTGCGGCGCGAACAGCTCGATGAAGGTGTAGGCGTAGCTGCGCAGCCAGGTGTTCCTGCGGATGCCGATGCGCGTCGTCGCCGATTCGAACAGGTGGGCGGCATCCACTGCCCGCAATCCCTTGTCCGCCGCCGGATCGTAGGCCATGTAGGCGACGATGCCGATTCCCAAGCCAAGCGCCACGTAGGTCTTGATGATGTCGGCGTCGATGGCCGTCAGCGCGACGTTGGGCGCCAGGCCGCGCGCAGCGAAGGCCTTGTTGATCTGGCTGCGGCCGGTGAAGGCGAAGTCGTAGGTGATGATCGGGTATTGGGCGATCACCTCCAGCGTCAGCGGCTGCGCCTTGAGGATGGGGTGCTCGGGCGGCGCGATGACGCAGCGGTTCCACTGGTAGCAGGGTAGCATCACCAGCTCGTCCTGCTCGCCGATGGCCTCGGTGGCGATGGCGAGGTCCGCCTCGCCGGCCAGCACCCGCTCGCACACCTCGGTCGGGCTGCCCTGGCGCAGGTTGACGCGCACGTTCGGGTGGCGCTTCATGAATTCGCCGATGATCGGTGGCAGGACGTAGCGCGCCTGGGTGTGGGTGGTGGCGAGGGTCAGCGTGCCCGCCTCCCCGGCGCCGAATTCCTGGCCGACGCTGCGCAGGTTGTCGAGGTCGCGCAGCAGGCGCTCGGCGATCTTCAGCACCTCGCGCCCGGGGTCCGTGACGGCGGTGAGGCGCTTGCCCTGGCGCACGAAGACATCGACGCCGAGTTCCTCTTCCAATAATCGGATCTGCTTCGACACGCCCGGCTGCGAGGTATGCAAGGCGGCGGCGGCCTCGGAAACGTTGAGGCCGCTGCGGGCGACTTCGAAGACGTAGCGCAGTTGCTGGAGGTTCATAAGGCACTCTATATAACCATTGGTTATTTAATACTAACATTAAAGTATTTTTCAATTCTATAGGCCGTCGATACCATGCGCCTCACCATGGATGCGGCCTACACACTTTCGGGTTTCGTCGTCGGCGCCATCGTCGGCCTGACCGGCGTCGGCGGCGGCTCGCTCATGACGCCGCTGCTGGTGCTCCTGTTCGGCGTGCACCCGGCGACGGCGGTCGGCACCGACCTGCTATACGCGGCGCTGACCAAGGCCGGCGGCACGGCGGTGCATGCCGGCCATCGCACGGTGGACTGGCGCGTCACGGGACGCCTCGCCGCAGGCAGCCTGCCGGCGGCGGCGCTGACGCTGGCCGCGGTCGGGTATTTCGATGTCGACCGCGCCCTCTTCTCACACCTGATTTCCTGCGCGCTGGGCGTGTCACTGCTGCTCACCGCCGCCGCACTGCTCTTCAAGGCGCGCGTGCAGCGCTTCGCCCTCGCCCACCTCTCCGACGCCTGGCACACGCGTCGCGTCGGGCCGGCGACGGCGGCCGTCGGCGCCCTGCTCGGCGTGCTGGTCTCGCTCTCCTCGGTCGGCGCCGGCGCGCTCGGCGTCACGGCGCTGCTGTTTCTCTACCCGACCCTGCCGGCGGTGCGCATCGTCGGCTCGGACCTCGCCCATGCCGTGCCGCTGACCCTGGTCGCCGGCCTCGGCCACTGGCTGCTCGGCAACATCGACTGGGGCCTGCTCGGCGCCCTGCTGCTCGGCTCGCTCCCCGGCATCTGGCTCGGCAGCCACTTCGCCGTGAAGGTGCCGGAGCGCTGGCTGCGCTCGGGACTCGCCGCGCTGCTGGTCCTCATCGGCACGAAACTGGTCCTTTGAAAGGAAACATGATGGCCCAACTCGACAACCTCGCCGACGCCTCCGAAATCGCCCACTACGAGGAAGCGCTCGCCCGCTACCTCGACCTGGAACTCGACGCCGAGCGCTTCACCGCCCTGCGCCTGCAGCAGGGCGTGTACGGCCAGCGCCAGGAGGGCGTGAACATGGTGCGCATCAAGCTGCCCGGCGGCCGCCTGAATCCGGCGCGCCTGGCCGCCATCGCCGAAGTGGCGGAGGAGCACGTGCCGCAGCAGGTGGCGCACGTCACCACGCGGCAGGACATCCAGTTGCACCACGTGCCGCTGGCCGAGACCGGCGCCGTGCTGCGCCGCCTGGCCTCCGACGGCGTGACGACGCGCGAGGCCTGCGGCAACACCATCCGCAACATCACCGCCTGCCCGCTGGCCGGCGTCTGCCCGCGCGAGCACACCGACGTGACGCAGCACCTCGACGGCGCCGTGGCGCATTTCCTGCGCAACCCGCTCAACCAGCAGATGCCGCGCAAGTTCAAGGTCAGCTTCTCCGGCTGCGAGGCGGATTGCGCCCAGGGCCTGATCCACGACCTTGGCCTCGTTGCCACGCGCCACGGCGAAAGGACCGGCTTCACCGTGCTCGCCGGCGGCGGCCTCGGGCACAAGCCGCACGAGGCCATCACCGTCGCCGAGTTCATCGAGGAGCAGGATCTGCTGCCGGCCATGGAAGCCGTGCTCACCCTTCACAACAAGTACTCGGACCGCACAAAGCGCGCCAAGTCGCGCATCAAGTTCCTTGTGGACCGCTTCGGCGAGGCCGGCTTCATCGAGCGCTTCAACGAGGAATTCGCGCGTACGCGGGCGGCGCTCGCCGGCAAGCCGGCGCCGCAGGCCGAATGGCGCCAAGCCGCACGCGGCCCCGTGCCCGGCCCCGGCGCGCCGCGCGTGTTCTTCGCCCAGCGTCAGGCCGGGCTGCACGTGGTGCCTGTCGCCGCGCCGCTCGGCCAGCTCACGGCCGCGCAACTCGCAGGTCTCGCGGCGCTGCTCGGCGAATTCGGCCTCGACGACGTGCGTACCACGCAGGACCAGAACCTGATCGTGCTCGATGTGCCGGCCGCGCGGATTTCGGCATTGACCGCGCGCATGGCCGAGCTCGGCCTGAATACGCCGCAGGCCGGCGACAACGTCGTCGCCTGCCCGGGCGCATCGACCTGCCGCCTCGGCATCACCACCTCGATGCACGTCGCGCCGAAGCTCTCCGGCGGCCGGCACGACCTGCGCATCCGCGTCTCCGGCTGCCACAACGGCTGCGCCCAGCCGGAGTCGGGCGACGTCGGCCTCTACGGCGAGGGCAAACGCCAGCACGGCAAGCTGATCCCTCACTACCAGATGTACTTCGGCGGCGACGGCACCAGCGCCTGCGGTTCCATCGCGCTGAAGGGGCCGTCGATTCCCGCGGCGCGCATCGAGCAGGCGATCGTCCGCGTGCAAAAGAGCTACGACGAGGAGCGCGTCGAAGGCGAGCGCTTCTTCGGCTGGGCGCAGCGCCAGGGCGCCGAGCGCTTCCAGTCCCTGCTGGCCGACCTGACCCAGGTCTCGCGCTTCGAGTTGGCCAAGCTGGCGCGCGACCACGGCGACGCGGCGGATTTCCGCGTCGTCTCGCTCGGCGGCGGCGAGTGCGCCTCGGCCACCGACATCGCCATCGGCCGTGCCTTCTTCGATGCGGCGCACGAGCGAGCCTATCGCGAGGCTTTCGTGTTCCAGCGAAAACTCGAGGACGCCGCGGCCTGCGCCGAGGCGCAGCTCAAGCTGGTCGGCGAGGGGCTGGCCGGCTTCCTCGGCGGCGGCAAGGCGAATGAACTCGCCGACATCGCCGCCGTGCTGCAGGGACTGACTTTTGCGGAAACGCTGGGCCAGCGCCTCGGCGGGATCGCCGCCGCGCTGGCTGGCCTCGCCGAGGCAGTCGAGGCCGAGGCGAAGCAGGTCTTCGCCGAGATCGACCGCTGGATCGTCGACGCCGCCGCGCTGTGCCTGGCGCGCGATCCGCAGCTCGACCTGCGCGGCGCCCTGCCCGCGGTGCCTGCCGTCCGCAAGACCGAACTGGCCGCAGCCTGAAAAGGGACACGATATGAGCCTGGAAAAACTTCCGCAGCAGCGCATCGACGAGGCCGTCGCGCTGCTCAAGCGCATCGAGGGCGAATTTGCCCCGGCCGCCTTCGCCAACAGCCTCGGCGCCGAGGACATGGTGCTGACCGACCTGATCGCGCGGCACACGCCCGACATCGAAGTGTTCACGCTCGATACCGGCCGGCTGCACGAGGAGACCTACCGCCTGATGCAGAAGGTCGCCGACCAGTACGACCAGCCCCTGCGCGTTTATTTCCCGCAGCCCGAAGCCGTGCAGCAGTACGCCACCGGGCACGGCGTCAACGCCTTCTACGAGAGCATCGAGTTGCGCAAATCCTGCTGCCAGGTGCGCAAGGTCGAGCCGCTCGGGCGCGCGCTCAAGGGCAAGGCAGCCTGGATCACCGGCCTGCGCCGCGAACAGGCGGTGACCCGGCGCGACCTGCCCGAGCGCGAATTCGACGCCGCCCACGGCATCGAGAAATTCAACCCTCTTGCCGCCTGGAGCGAGGAAGAGGTGTGGGCCTATCTGCATGCCTATGGCGTGCCCACCAACGAATTGCACGAGCGCGGCTTCCCCAGCATCGGTTGCGCACCGTGCACCCGGGCGCTGGCCGCCGGCGAAGACATCCGCGCCGGCCGCTGGTGGTGGGAAAACGCCGACACGAAGGAATGCGGGCTGCACCCGAAGCCCGCATTCGTCGGCGTTTCGGCGGAGGCTAACCTCAGAGCAGCTGAGGTTAAGGTGCGCAGCGCCGGCCGAAGCCAAGACCCGCAGAGCAGGGAATGCGGGCTGCACCCGGCGAAACGCGATAAGGCAGCCGCCTGAGGAATGGTCATGGACACCCACGTTGCCCCCTTCACCTCTGCCGCCGCCCGCCTCGACCACCTCGACTGGCTGGAGGCCGAGGCCATCCATATCCTGCGCGAGGTCGCCGGTCAGTGCGCCAATCCGGTGCTGCTCTTCTCCGGCGGCAAGGACTCGATCTGCCTGCTGCGCCTGGCGGAGAAAGCCTTCCGTCCCGGCAAATTCCCCTTCCCCCTGCTGCATGTCGACACCGGTCACAACTACCCCGAGGTGATCGGCTTCCGCGACCGGCACGCCGCCGGGCTGGGCGAGCGCCTGATCGTGCGCAGCGTGGAGGACTCAATGGCGCGCGGCACGGTGGTGCTGAAGTCACCCGGCGAGTCGCGCAACAAGTACCAGTCGGTGACCCTGCTGGAGGCCATCG
>JAEHDO010000122.1 GCA_016880375.1 Betaproteobacteria bacterium
AGCTGTTCAACGTCAGCCTCGACCCCATCCCCAACAAGCCGTATTTCCAGAGCATCGAGGTTGCCACTCACATCGACGTTGCCATCGCCGCGCGCCTGGCGGAGATGACCGTCGAGGAGTTTCTCGCTCTCAACCCGGCCTACAACCGGCCGGTCATCCTCGACAAGGGTGGCACCAGCATCGTCCTGCCGGCCGAGAAGGTCGACGTTTTCCTCTCCAATATCGAAGCGCACGACAAGCCGCTGACCAGCTGGCAGGCCTACACCATCAAAAAGGGTGAGAGCCTGGACAGCGTGGCAAAGAAGCATGGCCTGACGACGGCCAGACTCAGGCAGGTTAACGGCATCAGCGCGAAGATGCGCATCGTCCCCGGACACACGCTGCTGGTCCCGGCCAAGGGAGGGGCTGCCGCAGACAACCTGCTCTCCGTCAATCTTCCCGTGGCCACACCGACGACCCGCAAGGCGCCTGGCAAAAGCGGCAAAAAGGCTGCAGGCAAGGGCGGCAAGAAGCCAGCCGCCAAAAAACGCGCGCCGGCGAAGACCGTCACCAAACAGCAGTCTCCCCCCGGGAACTGATCTCGCTTTATTCGTATAGGAAGCAGCGCACGCTGCGTGCCCCGCCGAGCAGCGTTTCGGCGGGGTAGGCTCTCGTGCACTGCGGCATTACCCGTGGGCAACGCGGATGGAAATGACAGCCGGCGGGCGGATGGGCCGGCGAGGGCATGTCTCCGCCGAGGACAATGAGCGGGCGGCCCTTCGCCGCATCGATGCGCGGCACGGCGGAAAGCAAGGCCTCCGTGTAGGGGTGCTGCGGATGGCGCAGGATGTCCTCCACCGTGCCACGCTCGACTATGCGTCCGAGGTACATCACCGCCACCTCGTGTGCGAGGTACTCGACGACCGCAATGTTATGGGTGATGAAGAGATAGGCGAGCCCGAACGAAGCCTGCAGATCCTTCAGCAGGTTGAGGATCTGCGCCTGCACGGAGACATCGAGCGCACTCGTCGGCTCGTCGCAGATCAGCAGACGCGGCGCAACCGCCAGGGCGCGGGCAATGGCGATGCGCTGCCGCTGCCCTCCGGAAAACTCGTGCGGGTAGCGCCCGCGCATGGCCGCCGTGAGGCCGACCCGCTCGAGCAGCGCACCGATCCGGCCTTCACGCGATTCCGAGGCGGATGCCGGGCCGAAGGCGGTCATGCCCTCCTCGATGATATCGCCGACGCGCATGCGCGGATCGAGCGAGGCGTAGGGATCCTGGAACACGATCTGCATTGCGCTGCGCAGGCGGCGCAGCCGCTCGGCGGGCAACGTCGTCAGCTCCTCCCCGTCGAAGCGCACGCTGCCGCCGCTCGGCCGCAACAGTTGCAGGATGGCCTTGCCGGCAGTCGTCTTGCCGCAGCCGGATTCGCCCACCAGTGCCAGCGTACGGCCCAAAGTCAGCCCCAGCGAGACGCCGTCGACTGCCTTGACATGGCCGGCAACCCGCTTGAATAAGCCCATGCGGATGGGGAAATGCACCTTCAGGTCGGTCACCTCAAGCAGGGGCGGAACACCCCCCCGTACTTCGAGCGGCAGCGGCGCGACATGAGGCGGCGGCGCCTCCCCGGCTGAATCGCTGCGGCTGCCGCTCGCCGCCGACGAATCGTAGAGGTGGCAGCGTACGGTGTGTCCTGCGGCCGCCTCATGCCAGGCCGGCACCTCGTTGCGGCAGCGCGCCCATGCGCTCGGGCAGCGCTCGGCGAAGCGGCAGCCGGCGAAGATCGTCGTCAACGGCGGGACGCTGCCCGGAATGGTTTCCAGGACACCGCCGCGGCGCGCCGGACGGGGCAGCGCGGCAAATAGCTTGCGCGAATAGGGATGGCGGGCGCATGCGAAGAAGGATTGGCGCTCGGCAACCTCGACCAGCTCGCCTGCATACATGACGCCGACCCGCTGCGCCAGTTGCGAAACGATGCCGAGATCATGGGTGATCAGCAGCATGCCCATGCCGCGGCTGCGCTGCAGTTGGCCGAGCAAATCGAGCACCTGCGCCTGAATGGTAACGTCGAGGGCAGTGGTCGGCTCGTCGGCGATCAGCAGGCCGGGGTTGCCGGCCAGCGCCATGGCGATCATGACGCGCTGCTTCATGCCGCCCGAGAGCTGAAAGGGATATTCGTCGAGCCGTCGTGCCGGATCGGGAATGCCCACCGAGGTAACCAGCTCCAGGGCGCGCCGGCGCACGGCGTCCCCCGACAGCGAGGCATGCCGCTCCAGCACCTCGACGATCTGCTGGCCGACGGTGAGTACCGGATTGAGGCTGGTGGCGGGCTCCTGGAAGATCATCGCCATCTCGCGGCCGCGCACCCCCCGCATCTCCGACTCCGAGAGCGCCAGCAGGTCACGCCCGCCCAGCAGCACGCGGCCGCCGACGATGGCCCCGGCATCGGGCAGCAGGCGCATCAGCGAGAGGGCGGTCATCGACTTGCCACAGCCGGATTCGCCCAGCAGCGCAAAGGTCTCCCCGGGCGCAAGCTCGAAGGACACGTCGTCGACTGCGCGGACGTCGCCCGAAGGACTTGCCAGGAAAGTGCGCAGGGATTCGACGCGCAACAGGCTCATGTCGTTTGTCCCTGCGCAGAGAGCGTGATGCGCCGGCCCGCCAGGCGCGGATCGAAGGCATCGCGCACCGCATCGGAAAAGAGATTGGCCGCCAGTACCAGGACGAACATGAAGGCGAAGGCGGCCACCAGCGACCACCAGACGACCGGCTCGCGCGCCAGCTCCAGGCGCGCGGTGTTGATCATCGTGCCGAAGCTGATGGTGCTGGGGTCGACGCCGATGCCGATGTAGGACAGCACCGCCTCGGCCAGCACCAGCCCCGAGAAATCCATCACCACCGCAATCAGCACGATGTGCATGACGTTGGGCAGGATGTGGCGGCCCATGATGCGCACCGACGAGGCGCCGAAGGCCTGCGCCGCCTGGACATACTCCAGTTCGCGCAGCTTCAGGGTTTCCGCCCGCAGCAGCCGGCACAGACCCGTCCAGCTGGTCACGCCGAGAATGAGGCACAGCGCCAGCAGGCGCGCATCCGCGCGCTGGGCGGAGGTGGCGAACCAGTCCGGGTGGGTGTCGATCACGACCTGCATCATCAGCACCGAGGCGGCGATGAGCAACACGCCGGGAATAGAATTCAGGGTCGTGTAGAGGTACTGGATGACATCGTCCACCCAGCCGCCGAGGTAACCGGCGACGATGCCCAGCGCCACCGCGAAGGGCAGCATGGCCAGCGTGGTGACGGTGCCGATGACCAGTCCGGTGCGGATGCTCTTCAGGGTGAGATAGAGCACGTCCTGGCCGACCTTGTCGGTGCCGAAGACATGGTAGCCGCCGGCGAGCGCGATGACCGGGCCGCCAAGCAGCAGCAGTCCCGCCAGCGTGACCAGCACCGCGTTCCAGGCGAAATGGGTTTCGCCGCGCCGGATGCGGCGCCAGGCCGTCTGCCAGCGAACGCCCCAGCGCACGGCCGCCGCCTGCACCGCGATCGCGGCAAAAGTCAGTCCCGCCAGCACGGCAAGGGCGAGCCCGCGCACTATCCTGCCTGCCACGTCTTGCGCCCAATCCTCTGCGGGATCACCGAGATGCGCGCCGCCGTGCCTGAGCCGCGGAAAAATCCGCGCCTGCGTGCCGTCCGGCAATTCCACGGTTTCCCGGGCATAGAGATGGGTAGCCAGGGGCGCGGAATAGGTCTTCTCGGTAGCGGCCTTCAGGGGCTGCAGCAGCGCATCGAGCGCGCTGCGCACCTCGCTGCTGTAGCCATTGGCCGGCTTGCCGGCAACCGCCTCGAGGCGCGGCCGGTAATGCAAGGAGTCGAGAAGGCCAATCAGGATGTAGGCCGCCAGCACGGTCAGCGCCGCCATGCCGGCGCGGCTCTCGCCGACGCGCCGCCACGAAGCCAGCAGGTATTCTCGACGGCTGACATAGAAGCCAGCCGCCGCCCCGCAGGCGACGAGCAGGAAGACCAGGGCGTCGGTCCACAGAATAATCGGCATCACTGCAGCCTCACGCGCGGATCGACCAGGGTATAGGACAGGTCCGTCAGCAGCAGGCCGATGATGTAGAGCACCGAGCCGATGAAGACCATCGAACGCACCACCGCAAAGTCCTGCGCATTGATGGCATCGATGGTGTACGAACCCAGGCCGGGGATGCCGAAGAAGGACTCGATGATGAGCGATCCCATGAAGAGCAGCGGGATCACCACAACAACGCCGGTCAGGATCGGAATCATGGCGTTCTTCAGCACGTGTCGGAACAGCACGGCCAATTCCGAAAGCCCCTTGGCGCGCGCCGTGCGCACATAGTCCTTGCCGATTTCCTCGAGGAAGATGGTGCGGTACCAGCGCGTGCTGCTGCCGATGCCGGCCGCCACGCTGATCAGCACAGGCAGAAGCAGGAAGCGCGCGGCATCCAGCCCGCCGGCGTAGCCCGAGATCGGCACCAGGTGCCAGATCTTGCTCACTAAATACTGCCCGCCAATGATGTAGAACAGGCTGGAAATCGACATCATGGCGACGCAGGCCACCACGCCCCAGAAGTCGAGATAGGTGGCGCGGAAGAAGGCCAGCATGAGCGCAAAGGACACTGTGACGAACAAGCCAAGCAGGAAGACCGGCAAGGCGATGGCCAGGCTCGGGCCCATGCGCGTCTTGATCTCGTGCCCGATGTCGCGCCCGTCGTCGGCGCGTCCGAAGTCGAAGACGAAGAGCTTCACCGACTTCTCGAAAAAGATGGTGTGCGTGAGCTTGCCGGCACCCTCGGCCGCCTCGTTGTAGAGCAGCGGCTTGTCGTAGCCCCGCTCCGCCTTCCACTTCTGGATCGCCTCCGGCGTGACGCGCTTGATGCCGAGTTGCATGCGCGCCATGTCGTCGGGCGTGTTGACGACGAAGAACAGCGTGAAGGTGAGAAGGTTCACACCCACCAGGATCGGCAGGGCGTAGAGCAGGCGGCGGAAAATGTAGACCAGCATTACACTCTGCCCCGCGATTGCTCACGGCGCCGCCAACTCCACACCGCCGGCGCCGCGCCGGCAGCGAGGACGGCGGCGAGCAGGCCCAGTGGCCAGAGCACCGGCCGGTTCCATTCGGCACGCAGGCCCTCGCGCAGCGTGACGTCGATCTTCTTGTACTTGAGGCCGTTGCGCGCCATGTTGTTCGGCTTGAGGTTGGATACCCAGCCGTGGTTCAGGCTGTAATCCTTCGGATGGAAACCGAATGACCAGGGCGCGTCCTCCTGCAGGATGACCAACATGCGGTCGATCAGCGCCTGCCGTGCCGGGCCGTTCTCCATGTGCTTCACCTGCTGGAAGAGCCGGTCGTATTCCGGGTTGGCGTAGTTGGCGGCATTCTCGCCCTGGAATTTGGCGCGGCTTTGCGGACCGTGGAACAGGAAAAGGAAATTCTCCGGATCGGGGTAATCGGCGTTCCAGCCCCAGACGAAGATCTGCGCCGCGCCCTTGCGCACCTTTTCCTGGAAGCGGTTGTAGTCGGTGCCGCGGATCTCCAACTGGATGTCAAGCTTGGCAAACTGCTTGCGGTACCAATCGAGGCGCGGTTTGTCGCCGGGGCCGCGGTCGGTCGTGTCGAAATACAATACCAGCGGCTGCCCGGATTTCTCGTCGCGGCCGCCGGGAAAGCCGGCTTCTGCGAGCAGCCGTTTCGCCGTGTCGACTGGTTTCCGCCGAGGCGCACCGCCCACCCAGTCATACACCACCGGGTTCATGCCGACCTGGCCGGTGCGCAAGCCGAAGATGCCGGGCGGAATCGGTCCCTGCGCGGGGATGCCGCGGCCGTTGGCGAAGATGGAGATGAATTCCTCCCAGTCGATGGCAATGGATATGGCCTGGCGCAGTTTCCTCGCCCGTGCGCGGGTTTCGGCGTCGGCCTGGCTGCCGCCGACCACCGGATCGAGCCAGTTGAAGGCGAAATAGCGCGTCGCCGTGCCGACCGAGGTTTCCAGCCGGATGCCCTTCGCCGCCATCTCCGGCGACACGCCGGCCTCGCCCTCTACCGACAGGCGCACGGCCTGGTCGAAGCTGTCCGAACTGATGCCGGAAAAGTCGTAGTAGCCTTGCAGGAACTTGTTCCAGTAGGGAATGCCCTCGCGCTCGCGTGAAAACACCACCATGTCGATGAAAGGCATGCGCTTGCCGGCATCCGCGAAAAGCCCGGCGGCATCGCCTTCCTCCCCCTCGTCAGGGTAGGCTTCTCCGCGAAAGTTCGGATTGCGTTCCAGCACCATGCGCGCATTGGGATTGTTTTCGGTGAGCATATAAGGGCCGGTCCCGACCGGATACCAGTCGAGCGTCAGGTTTTTCTCGGCCATGCCCGGCTGGGCGAAGAAACGGTCGGCCTCGACCGGCACGGGGGCAAAGAAGTTCATCGCCAGCCAGTAGGCGAACTGCGGATAACGACCCTTGATAAGAATGCGGTAAGTATATTTGTCGACCGCCTCGACCCCTGCCAGCGGAAATTGCGACAGATCAAGCCAGGCATTCCCCCTGCCCGCAGCGGCGAGCGCGGCGTCCTCGGTCTTGAGACGCTCGGCGAACGCCTTCAGGCCGACAATGTACTCGCTCATCAGGCCAAAAATCGGTGAATGCAGGCGCGGGTGCGCCAGCCGCTTGACCTGGTAGACGTAGTCGTCCGCGGTCAACTCGCGCGTGCCCGTTTTCGGAAAGTCTCCCAGCGCGAATATGCTGCGTAGATCCTCGCGTGTCAGTTCATGATAGAGCAGCTTGCCCGAGTCGTCGCGCGCAAAGGCGGGGTGCGGCTGGAAAAGGATGCCCGGACGAATACGGATTTCATAGACCGAGTAGGCAAGCCGCGGCGAATCGGCTGCCACGGGACGACCTGCAGCGTCCTCGTAGCGCGGCCGCGGCAGGGCCTCGGCCGTCAGCGGCACCAGCGTGTAGGGGCGCTTCAGATAATGGTACTGCAGGGGCGGCTCATAGACCTGCGAATTGAACTCGGACTCGTCCTCGCTGTAGGACTGCACCGGGTCGAGATGCTTGGGCCGCTCGGTAAAGGCGCCGTAGAGGATGTTCCTGCCAGCCTCCTGCGCGGGATAGGGATTGTTCCAGACCTCGCCGCAGCCGGAAAGAAACACGGCAACGACCAGCAACCAGGCATGCATCGGAGAATCGCGCATCGTGCGAAGAGTGTAGCCGAAGGGCCAATTGGCGTCATCTGCGGCGCTCCGCTATAATCACGCAGTCATTTTACGGGATTCGACGATGGGCTTTCTCGCTGGAAAACGCATCCTCATCACCGGCCTGCTATCCAACCGCTCGATCGCCTATGGCATTGCCAAGGCCTGCCATCGCGAGGGCGCCGAACTGGCCTTCACCTACCAGAACGACCGTTTCAAGGAGCGTATCGCCAAATTCGCCGAAGAATTCGGCAGCAAACTGTTCTTCCCCTGCGACGTGGCGGAGGACGCGCAGATCGATGCCCTCTTCACCGAACTCGGCAACCACTGGGAAGGCCTCGAGGGGCTGGTGCATTCCATCGCCTTTGCGCCAAGCGAGGCGATTGAGGGCGACTTCCTCGACGGCA
>JAEHDO010000547.1 GCA_016880375.1 Betaproteobacteria bacterium
GCGAAACCAACACCGACGACCTCTCGCCCGCCCCCGACGCATGGAGCCGCCCCGACATCCCGCTGCATGCGCTGGCGATGCTGAAGAACCCCCGCGACGGCATCACGCCCGAGAAGCCCGGCGAGCGCGGCCCGATGAAGCTGATCGAGGATCTGAAGAAGAAGGGTCACCCCGTTGCCTACGTCGGCGACGTGGTCGGCACCGGCTCCTCGCGCAAGTCCGCCACCAATTCGGTGATCTGGTGGACCGGCGACGACATCCCCTTCGTGCCGAACAAGCGCTACGGCGGCTTCTGCCTCGGCGGCAAGATCGCGCCGATCTTCTTCAACACGCAGGAAGACGCCGGCGCCTTCCCGATCGAGTGCGACGTCGCGCAGATGAACATGGGCGACGTGGTCGACATCTACCCCTACGACAGGAAGGTCGAGAAGAACGGCCAGGTCATCGCCAGCTTCGCCTACAAGTCGGAAGTGCTGCTCGACGAAGTGCGCGCCGGCGGCCGCATCAACCTGATCATCGGCCGCGGCCTCACTGCCCGCGCGCGCGAAGCGCTCGGCCTCCCCGTCTCCACGCTGTTCCGCCTGCCGCAGGCGCCGAAGGATTCCGGCAAGGGCTTCTCGCTGGCGCAGAAGATGGTCGGACGGGCATGTGGATTGCCTGAAGGCAAGGGAATCCGCCCCGGCACCTACTGCGAACCGAAGATGACGACCGTCGGCTCCCAGGACACCACCGGCCCGATGACCCGCGACGAGCTGAAGGACCTCGCCTGCCTCGGCTTCTCCGCCGACATGGTGATGCAGTCGTTCTGCCACACCGCCGCCTATCCGAAGCTGGTCGACGTGCGCATGCACCGCGAACTGCCGTCCTTCATCAGCACGCGCGGCGGCGTCGCCCTGCGCCCCGGCGACGGCGTCATCCACTCCTGGCTGAACCGCCTCCTGCTGCCCGACACCGTCGGCACCGGCGGCGACTCGCATACCCGTTTCCCGATCGGCATCTCCTTCCCGGCCGGCTCCGGCCTCGTCGCCTTCGCCGCCGCCACCGGCGTCATGCCGCTCGACATGCCGGAATCCGTGCTGGTTCGCTTCAAGGGTTCGCTCGCCGAAGCCGGCAAGCGCGGCGTCACCCTGCGCGACCTGGTGAACGCCATCCCCTACTACGCCCTCAAGCAGGGCCTGCTGACCGTCGAGAAGAAGGGCAAGAAGAACGTCTTCTCCGGGCGCATCCTCGAGATCGAGGGCCTGCCCGACCTGAAGGTTGAGCAGGCCTTCGAACTCTCGGACGCCGCCGCCGAGCGCTCCGCCGCCGCCTGCTCGGTGCACCTCGACAAGGCGCCGATCATCGAATACATGCGCTCGAACATCGTGCTGATGAAGTGGATGATCGCCAACGGTTACGAGGACAAGCGCACGCTGGGCCGCCGCATCAAGGCCATGGAAGCCTGGATCGCCAACCCGCAGCTCCTCAAAGCCGACGCCGACGCCGAGTACGCCGCCGTGATCGAAATCGATCTGGCCGACGTCAAGGAGCCGCTGGTCGCCTGCCCGAACGACCCGGACGACGTCAAGACGCTCACCGAGGTCGCCGGCGACAAGATCGACGAGGTCTTCATCGGCTCGTGCATGACCAACATCGGCCACTTCCGCGCCGCCGGCA
>JAEHDO010000548.1 GCA_016880375.1 Betaproteobacteria bacterium
ACGATGAAGGGCATGACGCCGCGGAACACGGTCTGGGTCGGCACGTCGGGCAGCACGCTGCGCAGCACGAAGACATTGAGGCCCACCGGGGGGGTGATCATGCTGATCTCGGTGACGACGACGACGATGATGCCGAACCAGATCAGGTCGTAGCCGAGGTGGGCGACGAGCGGATAGAACATCGGCACCGTCAGCAGGATCATCGACATGCTCTCCAGCACGCAGCCGAGGGCGACGTAGATGACCAGGATGGCGATGATGACCAGCAGCGGCGTCTCGCGGAACTGCTCGGCGTAGGCCGTCAGCGCACCCGGCATGCCCGTCATGTTGATGAAGTTGGCGAAGATCAGCGCGCCGATCAGGATGGTGAAGATCATGCCGGTGGTGATGGCGCTTTCCACCAGGATGAGGCGCAGCATGCGCCAGTCCCAGCCCTTGCGCGCCACCAGGAACACCAGCCCGCCGCCGGCGCCGATGCCGGCCGCCTCGGTCGGCGTGAAGATGCCGCCGTAGATGCCGCCGATGACGACGAGGAACAGGATCAGCACGCCCCAGACGTCGCCGATCGCCACCATGCGCTCGTGCCAGGAAACCCGCTCTCCGCGCGGACCGGCCTTGGCGTCGATGCGCACCGTGACGGCGACGGCGGCGAGATAGCAAACGATGGCGACGATGCCGGGCAGTATGCCGGCGATGAACAGCTTGCCGATATTGGTCTCGGTGAGGATGCCGTAGATCACCATCACCACGCTGGGCGGGATGAGGATGCCGAGGGTGCCGCCGGCGGCGATGGAGCCGGCCGCCAGCGCGTCGGTGTAGCCGTACTTGCGCATCGAGGGCATGGCCACCTTGGCCATGGTGGCGGCGGTGGCCAGGCTGGAACCGCAGATGGCGCCGAAGCCGCCGCAGGCCAGCACCGTCGCCATGGCCAGGCCGCCGCGGCGATGGCCGAGGAAGGCATAGGAAACGCGATAGAGCTCGGCGGAGAGGCCGGCCCTGGTTACCAGATTGCCCATCAGGATGAACAGCGGCACGATGGACAGCGTGTAGGACATGCCCGTCTCGAAGGCGACAGAGCCGACCATGGAGAAGGCGGCGGTGGTGTTGACGATGTAGGCAAAGCCGAGAAAGCCGACCAGGGCCATGGAAAAGGCAATGGGCAGCCGCAGGAACGTCAGCCCGAGCATGACGGCGAAGGCGATGAGTGCTTCTTGCATGGAGTTCTACCTATACTTCGCCGGAGCCCCCGGCCGTTTCCTTTTGCCGGATCATGAGAAAGAGAATCAGCGCGGTGACGGCCGCCAGCGCGCTCATGAAGTACACCAGCGGCCAGACCTTCACCTGCAGCACGGCCGTGGTGTCACCCTGCTGCAACATCTGCCCGGCCTTGACCCACAGGCGCCAGGAAATCACGCCCATGCACAGGCCGCTGGCAAGATGAGTCAGCACATGCAGCATCGGCTTGAAGAGGCCCGGGATGAAGGGCGTGAGCAGATCGATGGTTACCTGCTGGTTGCGGATGGTCACCAGCGGCAGTGAGGCGAAGATCAGTGCGCCCATCATCAACTCGGTGACTTCCAGGCCGCCCGGCACGGGCATGCTCAGCACGTAGCGTCCGGCGACGTCCACGCAGGTGATCAGCATGATGCAGGCCAGGATCAGCGCGGTGGCCGATCCCAGCAGCATCTCGAAGGGTTTTTCCCAGCGGCCCAGGAGCGGGCCGCCGGGGTTCGTCGACAGACCGGACACGCTTACTTCTTGCTCAGCTTCTGGATTTCGGCGCGGAACTCGGCCATCACCGC
>JAEHDO010000123.1 GCA_016880375.1 Betaproteobacteria bacterium
CGCGAGGCGGAGAACCTCGTCGCCGCCGGCGTCAGGGAACTGCTCGTCGTCTCGCATGACACCAGCGCCTACGGCGTCGACGTCAAGTACCGCACCGGCTTCTGGGGTGGCAAGCCGGTGAAAACACGCCTCCTTGACCTGGCGAAGGCGCTGGGCGAACTGGGCGTCTGGGTGCGCCTGCACTACGTCTATCCCTACCCCAGCGTGGACGACCTGATCCCTCTGATGGCCGAGGGCAAGATCCTGCCTTACCTCGACGTGCCCTTCCAGCACGCCAGCCCGCGCATCCTCAAGCTGATGAAGCGGCCGGCCAGCGCCGAGAACGTGCTGGCGCGCGTGCGCGCCTGGTGCGCCGTCTGCCCGGAACTGACTATCCGCAGCACCTTCATCACCGGCTTCCCCGGCGAGACCGATGCCGATTTCGAACTGCTGCTGCAGTTCCTCGAGGAGGCGCAGCTCGACCGCGTCGGCGCCTTCGCCTATTCGCCGGTGGCGGGCGCGGAGGCCAACCGGCTGCCCGACCCGGTGCCGGAGGCCCTGCGCGAGGAGCGCCGTCAGCGCCTGATGGAACTGCAGGAAGACATCAGCACTCAGCGGCTGGAGCAAAGGATCGGCCGCGAGATCGAGGTGCTGGTCGAGGAGGCCGACGATGAGGGTGCCGTGGCCCGCAGCCAGGCTGATGCGCCGGAGATCGACGGCCTGGTGCACATCCCGAACGGCGAGCACCTCGCCGTCGGCGAATTCGCCCGCGTGCGCGTGACGGACTGCGACGTGCACGACCTTTACGCGGAAGCGTTGCAGGATTAGCCATGTCCCCGGCGCGCAAGCCGAAGATCGGTCTGGTGCTGGGCAGCGGCTCGGCGCGCGGCTGGGCGCACATCGGCGTCATCCGCGAACTGGCTGCCGCAGGCGTCGTGCCCGACATCGTCTGCGGCTGCTCCATCGGCGCCTTCGTCGGCGCCGTCTATGCGGACGGCGATATCGAGAAGCTGGAAACATGGGTGAGCACCCTTGCCTGGAAGGATGTGGTTTCCCTCCTTGACGTCAGCCTGACGAGCGGCCTCATCAAGGGAGAGAAGCTGATCCAGTTCTTCGAGCAGCATTTTGTAGACCGCGATTTCAAGGATCTCGATCTTCCCTTCGCCGTCGTCGCGACGGATCTCGAGACCGGACGGGAGCGCTGGCTGCGCGAGGGCAGCGTGGCCGATGCAGTGCGCGCCTCCATCGCGCTTCCGGGGCTGTTTACGCCGGTTCCGTACGAGGGCGGTTTTCTCGTCGATGGGGGGCTGGTGGACCCCGTGCCGGTATCGTTGTGCCGCGCGCTGGGTGCGGACGTGGTGATTGCCGTCGATCTTGGATCCGACGTTGTCGGCAGCGCGCTCAGGCTGCCGGCCGCCGACGCGGAAAGCGAGACCGGCTGGACGCACCGGATTCTTGCCCGCCTCGGCATGGCGAAGAACGATAACGAAGCTGCGCGACTGCCTTCGCTGGTCAGCGTCCTCGCCACCAGCATCCACATCATGCAGGTGCGCATAGCGCGCAGCCGGCTGGCCGGAGAGCCCGCCGACGTGCTGGTGGCGCCGCGCCTGGCCCAGCTCGGATTGATGGATTACCATCGCGGCGTAGAGGCGATCGCGGAAGGACGTACGGCGATGAGGCGCATGCTGCCGGTGCTGGAGGCGTCCCTCGGAGTCGGAGGCGGAACGCCGGCATGAGTGATGCGAACCTGATCAGGCACCTTGCGGCAATTGTCGGCGAACAGGGCGTCGTCACCGGCGCCGACGCCGCAACCCACTACACCGACTGGCGCGGCCGCTACACCGGACGCGCGCGCTGCGTCGTCAAGCCGGCCTCGACCGAGGAGGTCGCCGCCGTCGTCGCGCTCTGCGCCGAGGAGCGCATCCCCATGGTGCCGCAGGGCGGCAACACCGGTCTCGTCGGCGGCGCCACGCCGCTGCACGACGGCCACGAGGTGGTCATCAACCTGTCGCGCATGAAGCGCATCCGCGGTATCGACTCCGCCAACAACACGCTCACCGCCGAGGCCGGCTGCCTGCTCGCCGAGGTGCAGGCGGCGGCCGAGGGCGCCGACCGGCTGTTTCCCCTTTCCCTGGCGGCCGAGGGCAGTTGCGAGATCGGCGGCAACCTGTCCACCAACGCCGGCGGGGTGGCCGTGCTGCGCTACGGCAACATGCGCGAACTGACGCTGGGCCTCGAGGCGGTGCTGCCCGACGGGCGCATCTGGCACGGCCTGCGCGGCCTGCGCAAGGACAACACCGGCTACGACCTCAAGCAGCTCTTCATCGGCGCCGAGGGCACGCTCGGCATCATCACCGCCGCGGTGCTGAAGCTCTATCCCCGCCCGCGAAACAGCGCCACGGCCTGGCTGGCAGTGCGCGACCCGGCCGCTGCGGTCGAACTGCTCTCTCGCCTGCGCGGCGCCTGTGGCGAGCGCGTCACCGGCTTCGAGATCGTCGCCCGGCCGGCGCTGGAGCTGGTGCTGAAGCACATCCCCGGCGCGCGCGATCCGCTCGCCGCCGCCTCGCCCTGGTACGTGCTGGCGGAACTCACCGACACCCTGGTCGATTTCGACCTGGCCGGCACGCTGGAGGCGATCCTCGGCGCGGAAATCGCGGCGGGCAGGGTGGGGGATGCCGCATTGGCGCAGGACCTCGCCCAGCAGCAGGCCTTCTGGCACCTGCGCGAGAACATCTCCGAGGCGCAGCGCATCGAGGGCCTCAGCATCAAGCACGACATCGCCGTGCCGGTGTCGCGCATCGCCGAATTCATCGCACGCGCCGACGACGCGCTGCGGCGCGCCTTTCCCGCCGTGCGCATCGTCGCCTTCGGCCACATCGGCGACGGCAACCTGCACTACAACCTGTCGCGGCCGGAGGCGGCGGCCAACGCCGACTTCATCGCCCAGACGCCCGAAGCCAACCGCATCGTGCACGACCTCGTTGACGAGCTGGGCGGCTCGATCTCCGCCGAACATGGCCTGGGTCAGCTGAAACGCGGTGAGATTCTGCGCTACAAGAGCACCGTCGAAATGGACCTGATGCGCGCCGTCAAGCAGGCGCTCGACCCGCACGGCTTGATGAATCCGCAGAAGGTGCTCTGAAGCGTCCCGAAGGGTTTACAAGGGCAGGGGTGCTACGTATAATGCGCGCTCCTCTGTGGGGGTATAGCTCAGCTGGGAGAGCGCTTGCATGGCATGCAAGAGGTCAGCGGTTCGATCCCGCTTACCTCCACCACAAGACACTACGACTTTCGAGTAGCACCTCGGGTCCCCATCGTCTAGAGGCCTAGGACATCGCCCTTTCACGGCGGTAACCGGGGTTCGAATCCCCGTGGGGACGCCAAACAAAA